>NZ_JBFTLQ010000009.1:0-130815 GCF_056396525.1 Cupriavidus sp. 05T41 | reverse complement strand
GCACCAGCGGCCGCCCGGGCGGCGTGGCGCGCGCATAGGCGTGCACGCCKACCACCAGCTCGCCGCGGGCCTGCGCTTGTTGCAGCAGCGGGCCGGKAACAGGCTGTTGCTGCCACGGCAAGCCTGGCAGGAGCCAGCCCAGCAAGGCGGCGCCGGCCAGGGCACGCAGGGTGATGCCGGCGATCCGCCGCGCCGCGCGTGCCAGGCGCGGCGGCGTTGCGGCACGTCCGGGCAGCACGTCGGCGCCAAGCCACCAGGCGCCGTGCAGGTGCCAGAGTTCATCCGGCATGGCGATCCCGCGGTGCGGGGCGTGGGCCCTGCATGCGCCGGCCTACCATCCCTGGCCTAGTCCCAGCAGGCCGAGGATCTCGCGGCGCAGCCGGATCAGTTCGGGGTCGTCGCGGTGACGCGGGTAGGCACGGTCKATCTTCAGTTCCGCCGTGATGCGCGCGGGACGCTCGCTGAACACGATCACGCGCGTGGCCAGCAGCAGCGCTTCTTCCACGTCGTGCGTGACCAGCAGTGCGGTGAAGCCGGCGCGCTGCCACAGCGAGACCAGTTCGCCCTGCATGCTCAGGCGCGTGAGCGAATCGAGCTTGCCCAGCGGCTCGTCCAGGATCAGCAGGCGCGGCTCGTTGACCAGCGCGCGCGCCAGCGCCGCGCGCTGCGCCATGCCGCCGGAGAGCTGGCGCGGATAGGCCCGGGCGAAATCGCTCAGGCCCACGCGCGCCAGTGCGTCGTCCACGCGCCCGCGCTGGCTGCCCAGCAGGCCGCGCGCCTCGAGCCCGAGCGCGGCGTTGTCCCACACGGTGCGCCAGGGGTAGAGCGTGGGATCCTGGAACACCACCACGCGGCTCGGATCCGGCCCGCTGATGGGCACGCCATCCACGGCCAGCGTGCCGCGCCGAGGCGCTTCCAGCCCGGCMACCAGGCGCAGCAGCGTGGACTTGCCGCAGCCACTGGGGCCGAGCAGGGCCACGAACTCGCCGGGCTCGGCGGTGAGGCTGACGCGGTTGAGCACCGGCAGTACCTGGTCGCGCAKGCTGAAATGGTGGCTGACCTGGTCGATGGTCAGGCGCACGCCGTTGCTGGCCGCGGCCAGCGATGTGTCCGGCGAAGCGGCTGCCGGGGCTTGCACGGCTGCGGCAGCGCTTACCATTTGACGACTCCTTTCTGCCATGCCAGCAGGCGATCGCGTGAGCGGAACAGCAGGGTGATAAGGCCCGAGAACAGGATTGCCATGACCAGCAGCGCGCCGTACATGCTGGCGTAGGCGGCCCAGCCCTGCGCCCATTGCAGATACCAGCCAAGGCCGGACTTGACGCCCAGCATCTCGGCCACCACCAGCACCGAGAACGAGGCGCCGAGCCCCATGAACAGGCCCACGAACACGCTCGGCAGCGCGGCGGGAACCGCCACCTTGAGCACCAGGAAGCGCTCCTTCGCGCCCAGCGTGCGGGCTACGTCGTAGTAGGCCGGGTCCACCGCGGCCACGCCGGACCATGTCAGCACCGTGACCGGGAACCAGGTGGCCAGGGCCACCAGGAAGGTCGCCGCGCTGGCGCTGCTGGGAAAGGCGAAGAACACGATCGGCAGCCAGGCCGTGGCCGGCAGCGGCCCGAGCAGGCGCAGCACCGGGTGGACCCAGTAGCCGGCGCGGCTGGACCAGCCGATCGCCACCCCGGTGAGGAAGCCCGCCAGCGCGCCGAGCAGGTAGCCGGTGGCCAGCAGGCGCAGCGAGTGCGCCACGGCGTCGGCCAGCTTGGCGTAGTCGTCCAGGAAGACTTCGAGCAGCGCCTGTGGCGGTGCGAAGAAGGGCCGCGGCAGCAGACCCAGCTTGGCGGTGACCACTTCCCAGACAAAGGTGAGCACCGCCAGCACCAGCAGCCATGGTCCGGCACGGCGCAAGGCGGCGCCGACGCCGCCCAGCCGGTGCTGCACGAAGGCCAGCACCAGCAGCACGGCGGCCAGGCCGGCGAACAGCTGCGCGGTCTCGTGCGTCAGCGGCCAGTCTTCCGCTTCGGGCCAGAACTTCACCGTGGCGGCCACCGCCAGCCAGCCCGCCGCGGCCAGCGCGCCGCCGAGCCAGACGCGCCGGACGGCCGGCGCGGGCAGGGCGAGGAAATCGTCGTTGCCATCGAAAGCGCGATCGAAGGTATCGTGCGCGCCGCGCTGCCCGTCAGCTGAGTACGTTGGCATAGATGCGCTCCGCGAATTTGGTGGAATCGGTGCCGGGGCGGATCACCGACACCAGCTTGAGTTCGTCCGTGTACTGCGCCAGTTCCTTCTTCAGGTCAGCGCCGGTGGGATGATGGCCGTGGGTGTGGCTGCGGAGCATGGCCACCACATCGCCCTGCGGCACCTTGGCGAACTCCGCGAAGTGGCGGGCCGTTTCCTCCGGGTGGGCCACGGTCCAGTCCTGCGCCTGCAGCACGGCGTGGGTCAGCGCGGCGGCGGTGGCCTTGTCCTCGCGGATCAGGCTGCCGCGGATACCCAGCACGCAGCAGGCGCGGCTGGCGTATTCGTCGGAGAGATTGGTGGCCACCTCGACCAGGCTGCGTTCCTTGCGCAGCAGGTAGGTGCGCGGGTCGCCGTCGGCGGCGGCCTGGGCTTCGCCTTTTTCCAGGGCGATGCCGAGCAGGTCGGCCGGGTACTGGCGCCATTGCACGTCGCGCACCGGATCGATGCCGCGTTTGGCCAGCAGGATGGAGAAGAAATTCTTGGCCGGGCTGGCCATGTCGCTCACCGCCACGGTCTTGCCCTTGAGGCTCTTGAGGTCGGTCACGCCGGAGTTGCGCGTGGTCAGCAGGCGCATGCAGCCGCCGTGCGTGGCGGCGGTGAGCTTGACGTCGAAGCCCTGCTCGAGCGGCTTGAGCCAGCGCAGCGCCATGCCCACGCCGGCATCGGCCTTCCTGGTGGCGATGGCTTCGAGCAACTGGTCGGTGGAGCCGCCGAAGTTGACCAGTTCCACATCCAGCCCGTGGTTGCGGAAGATGTTCTCCTTGAGCGCCGCGGCCACCGGCGCCAGGCACACCGAGCTGGCGTTCCAGGCCAGCCTGACCGGCTTGAGCTGCCCGGCGGCGCGGGCGCGCGGCGCCCACACGAACGGCGCGGCGCCGCCTGTCACCGCCAGCGTGCCGGCGGCCTTCAGCCAGCCGCGGCGGCTCAGGGTGCCGGTGGCGCGCGGGGCGTCGGCGGGACGGTTGACGGCAGACGKCTGCCCTGGCTCTCGATGCATGGCACTCCTCGGTTGTGCTGCCCGCCATGTCGTGGCAGGGGCTGCAGGATGTGGAAGATATGCATCATGCTAAGTAGCGGTTCCCGGCAACAGAACGAATTTGTTGGCACAAGCTTGCACGGGCAGCGCTTTAGGCGGTGGGTGCATATCCTTGTACCTGTCCGGCGAGGCACTTGCCGCACCGGGTTAAGATCGCCGGTTTTGATTGCGGACAGGCCAATGCAAGCGCAGGAACTCACCGCCCCGCGGCGGGTGGATATCGTGGTGTACCCCGGCTTCAAGGCGATGGAGGCGGTCGGCCCGATGACGGTGTTCGACTACGCMAATGTGCGCCTGGCCCAGCGCGGGCAGCCGCCGGCCTATGCCACGCGCGTGGTGGCGCTGGAGGCCGGGCCGGTGCGCTCCGACACGCTGATGACGCTGGAGGCCACGGCCCGGCTCGATACCGTGTTGCTGCCCGATATCGCGTTGATCGTGGGCGCGCGCGATATCGAGCGCGCCATGGCCGAGGCGCAGGGCATCGTGCCGTGGGCGCGCGCAGTGGCGCCGCGCATCGGCCGGCTGATCGCGCTGTGCTCGGGCACCTTCTTCCTGGCTGCGGCGGGCGTGCTCGACGGGCGCCGGGCCACCACGCACTGGAGCGTGGCGACGTTGCTGCACCAGCGCTTCCCGGCGGTGGAAGTCGATGCCGACGCCATCTTCATCCGCCAGGGCAACCTGTGGACCTCGGCCGGGGTCACCGCCGGCATCGACCTCGCGCTGGCGGTGGTGGAGGAAGACCTGGGCCGCGAGCTGGCGCTGGACCTGGCGCGCGAACTGGTGGTCTATCTCAAGCGCCCGGGCGGGCAGTCGCAATACAGCCTGCACCTGGCCAGCCAGGCGACCAGCCACGCCGGCATCCGCGGCCTGCAGGACTGGATCCTGTCCGACCTGGCGCACGATTTCACGCTGGCGGAAATGGCGGCGCGCGTAGCCATGAGCGAGCGCAATTTCCGGCGCGTGTTCGCGAAAGAGGCAGGCGTCAGCCCGATGGCGTTCGTCGAGTCGGCCCGCATCGAAGGCGCGCGCCGCCTGCTGGAGCAGGGCGACCTGCCGCTCAAGGCGATTGCCGCACGGACCGGCTTTGGCTCCGACGAGGGCCTGCGCCGCGCCTTCCTGCGGCAACTGGGCATCACCCCGAGGGACTACCGCGAACGGTTCGGCAGGGCCTGACTAGGCCGGCTCGTCGGCCGGCAGCGCGAGGTAGCGGTGCAGCATCYCGGTGAGCCGGTGCTCCAGCAGCGGATCGTCCAGGTCCAGCCCGCTGGGGGCATGCAGCACGATGCTGGTCAGCGCGCTGACGACCAGCTGGATGGCGATCCGGGTCTCGGCTTCCTGCCGTGCAAAGCGCCCGGGCGGGATATGCCGGGCCAGGCGCGGCACCATCGTGTCGAGCATGCGCTGATTGGCCTCGCGAATGGGTTGCCACAGCGGGTTCTGCGCCGGCCCGTGCCGCATATAGGCCGCGAACAAGCCTCTGTGCCTGCGGAGCTGACCGGCATAGAAGCCGACGACGCGGCCGCAGATGACGGCGGCCGGCCCTGTCGTCCAGGCCGCATCGGTGGCCAGGGCGAAGTCGAGCGCGGCGCGCAGCTCGGCCAGGGTGTCTTCCAGCACCAGCGCACAGAAGGTCTCCTTGTCGGAGAAGCGCGCATAGAAAGCGCCGACCGAAGTGGAGGCGGCCCGGGTGAGATCGGCGAGGGAGAAGCCGGTCAGGCTCCCGGCCTCGTTGATCAGTGTCCTGCCCGCCGACAGCAGCGCCTTCAGGGTGGCTTCGCTGCGCTCTTGCTGCGGCTGCTTCATCCCGGCGCGCGGGGCCGCCGATGCGCCCGGGGTCGTGGTTTCGGATGTCATGGGTCAAAGGTGAATGCCAGCGGTTCGCCCCGCGGTTTTTCCTGCTCCCGGCGGCCAGGAGCGCGGCCTGGAGCGCAGCCAGTTGCGCCGCTGCGCCGCCCTGTCCACGTTTACCCGGAAGGCGGCCCGCCGCGCGGCACCGCAAGCCAGGGATTGCTGCGACGCACGCAAAAGCCCGGGCGTGCAGGGGAGCATGTCTGCGGCTTCCCGAATCATCTGCGCGACGGCCAATTGGTGCAACTGCATGAAGCGCCCGCCGCGCGCCCGCGGCCCCATGCGGTCCTTGATATAAGAAGAAACAGAATTATGATTCTGTTTATAGCCGGACCCGAGAGCAAGTACAAGACCGATCCCACCTCCGGCAAAGAATGGCGTGGAGACTGGTCGATCCCCATGAACGCCAAAGGAGACTGCATGTCATCGCTTCACCGCTACACGCTGCCCGTGGTTCAGACGGGCTGGTCGATCGGCAGCCAGGTGGCCACCGAGTTCAACTGGGAGTACGACAACGAGGGCTCGAAGCTGCTGCAGCTCTACGAGACCGGCAAGAAGCACCAGTGGAACGCTTCGGACCGGATCGACTGGTCGCAGGAACTGGATCCCGAGAACCCGCAGGAACTCGACGACCGCATGATCCCGATCTTCGGCACGCCGCTGTGGGAGAAGATGGGAAAGCACGACCGCATCGAAGTGCGCCGTCACCAGCAGGCACATTCGCTGTCGCAGTTCCTGCACGGCGAGCAGGGGGCGCTCATGGTGTCCGCGCGGATMGTCCAGATGGTGCCCGGCATGGACGCGAAGTTCTACGCGGCCACGCAGACCATGGACGAAGCGCGCCACGTCGAGGCGTACTCGCGCCTGCTGCAMGAGAAGGTCGGCATCCTCTATCCCATCACGCCGGGGCTCAAGTCATTGCTCGAGAGCGTCCTGACGGACTCGCGCTGGGACTTCTGCTACCTCGGCATGCAGGTGCTGGTCGAGGGGCTGGCGCTGGCGGCGTTCCAGCGGATCCGGGACTATTCGAAGAATCCGCTGGCGGCGTCGATCAATGCGTACGTCATGCAGGATGAAGCGCGCCATGTCGCCTTCGGGCGTACCGCGTTGCGCGGCTACTATCCGCAGTTGACCCAGGCCGAGCAGAAGGAACGCGAAGACTTCGTGATCGAGGCCTGCTACCTGATGCGTGACCGTTTCGACCAGAAAGAGGTATGGAGCCGCCTCGGCCTGCCGGAAGACGAGTGCGCGAAGGCAGTGCGGGAGTCGGATACGATGCGGCAGTTCCGCCAGCGCCTGTTCAGCCGCATCGTCCCGACGGTCAAGGACATCGGCCTGTGGAGCCCGCGCGTGCAGAACGCGTTTGCCGACATGGGGGCCATCGAATTTGCCAATATCGATGTCGAGGCGCAATTTGCCCAGGACCACAAGATTGCCGAGGAGTTCGATGCGCGCCGCCATGTGATGGCCTCCATCGACAGCGCGCAATCGCCTGCGGCGAACTGACGCCGCAACGCCGGGCCCGCGTGCGGGGAGGCGGGAGGCGCCTCCCCGCAGCGCATGCCGGTCGGCGCTGTCCGCAGCGGCTTATCCGGCCTCGCTTGCCAGCGCATCTGGTGCGCCGGCCTCGCCGTATTCGGGGTAGTCGACATACGCGCGCTCGTCGCCGCCCCAGAACGCCGAGCGGTCGTAGGGGGCGAGTGGCAGGTCGCGCCGCAGGCGCTCGGGCAGATCGGGATTGGAAGCGTAGAAGCGGCCGAATGCGAACAGGTCGGCATCGCCCCTGGCGAGAATCGCATCTGCGCCAGCCTTGTCGAATCCGCCCGCGGCGATCACCGGTCCCTTGAAGATCTTGCGCAGGAACACCGCGGCCACCGGCGGGCGATCTGCATCGAGCGTCTCGACGCCCATCACGCGCGGCTCGACCACGTGCAGGTAGGCCAGCCCGAAGCGGTTCAGCTGCCCGGCGGCATAGGCGAAGGTGGCTTCGGGGTTGCTGTCGGAGATCGCGCCCCATTTGCAGCATCGGCGATCCTGCGCCAGCCGGCGATGTGCCTGTCTTCATAGATGCCCGGGCCGCCGAGGTAGCCGCGGCCCGAGCGCAATGTGTGTGACGACTCGGTGATGATCAGCCCGCCTTCCGAGGCGCGCTGGCTGTAGTACCGCGCCATCATCTCGCTCGGCGTGTCGTCCGGATCGGAACGCAGGCGGGTCATGGGGGCGTGGACGATGCGATGCTTCAGGCTGTAGGGGCCAAGCTGGAGGGGGGAAAAGAGCTTCGACATGGTGGGTTCTGGTTMTGGTTCTGGTTCTGGTTGTGGTTGTGGTTCTGGTTCAGGCGGGCGCTGGTTCGGCAATCCGTGTCCGGCGATCGCAACGGTCGGATGCCATGTGGGTGTCAGGTCGCGGCGGGACATGGCATGGCTGGCTTGCGGCTGCGCGTGCGCAGCAACGCGACGGAAAGGCCCAGCGCGGCAATCTCGCAGAGGCCCGCGACCCAGCCGAGGTCCGCCACCGAAGCCCTGGCGACGACGATGCCGCCCAGGGCCGCGCCGGCCGAGAAGCCGAGATACATGAACGAGGCATTGAGCGAGAGCACGATCGGGGTCGCCTGCAGGCCGGCGAGCGCCACCAGCCTGGCCTGCTGCGCGGGATAGAAGGCCCAGTGCGCCAGGCCCCAGGCAGCGACCGCGCCGAGCACCGGCAGCGTGGCGCTCGACGGCGACAGGAAGTCCGCGCTGAAGGACAGCGTCAGGAAGGCGAGCGCCGAGAGGCCGATGGCCGGCACGATCACGCGCGCGGCCCCCAGCTTGTCGGCCAGGCTGCCACCGGTCATCACGCCGATTCCCGCGGCCACGCCCCACAGGAACAGCACGGCGCTGATCTGCGTGCCGCCGAATCCGGCGACCTGCGCCAGGAACAAGGCGAGGTAGGTGTAGACGACATAGGCACCCGTGGCCCACAAGGCGGTGCTGATCAGCGTCAGCAGGATCACCGGCCGCTTCGCCACGGCGAGGCGTTCGCGCAGCGTGGCCGTCGCCACGCCGGCACCGATGCCGCGCGGCAGGCCGCGCGCCAGGCCGAGCGTGGCCACCACGGCGAGCGCGGCGATCGCCAGGAACGTCATGCGCCAGCCGAGCCGGTGGCCGATGGTGGCGCCGAGCGGGACGCCCAGTGCGATGGCGACGGTGATGCCGCCATTGACGACCGCGATGGCACGGCCGCGGCGCTCCGGGCCGGCGATGACGCTGGCCAATGCATTGGCGCCGGGCACGAACAAGCCCGCCGCGCCTGCCAGCAGGATGCGCGCGGCCATCAGCGCCAGGTAGCCCGGTGCCGCCCAGGCCAGCAGGTTGGCCGCGGCGAAGGCCGACATGCTGAGCAGCAGCAGGGTGCGCCGGCCCAGGTTGCCGGACAGGGCCGTCAGGACCGGCGAGCTCAGGCCGTAGGCCAGCGCGAACACCGTGACGAGCTGGCCCGCGGTCTGTACGCTGACGCTGAGATCCGTCGCCAGTTCCGGCAGCAGCGCGGCAAGCATGAAGCCTTCGGTGCCGATGGCGAAGGCGCCGAAGGCCATCCAGTAGACGGACCACGGCAAGGCGGCTTGTGGTCGGGAAGTGTGCATTGATGGAGCGTTCATGATGGGGTGCGCTTGATGGGATGCGCTTGATGGGATGCTTCGGGACGAGGCGACGATGGCTCAGGGCACGTCGGTACGCCGGCCGCTTGCGGACGATTCGGCAGCCGCGTCGAGCAGCCTGTGCATGCGCACGGCGTCCTMGAAATCCGGCGCCGCGACCGAGCGGGGCCACCCCGTGGCATGCAGCAACATGTCGAGGAAGTGGCCGGCATAGATGGCGATCACGCTGGAGAAGTTCTCCGGCGGCGCCGTCCAGCGCAGCGCAAGCGGCCTCAGCGCCTGGAAGTAATTCATGCTGACGTGCATGCGCACGGAGCGCAGCTTGCCCACGTAGCCCTGCGCCAGCAGATCCCGCAGGTAGCGGTTGTGTGGCGCATGGCGGCGCTGCAGGCCAGCCACGTGGCGTACGCCCCGGTCTTGCGCCAGTTGCAGCAGTTGTTCCGAAGCCGCGGTGCTGGTCGAGAGCGGCCATTCGCAATAGACGTCCTTGCCGGCGGCGATGGCCGCGCGCACGGCGCTCTCATGCTGCGGGGCGGTGGTAAGGACGATGACCAGGTCGACCTCGGGATGCGCCACGAGTGCTTCCAGCGAATCGGCGACGTGCAGGAAGCCGTATTGCCTGGCAGCTGCCGTTGCGGCCTCGCGCCGCTGGCTGTAGATGGCCGACAAGGCATAGCGGTCGCGCAGCAGGCTCAGCACGCGCAGGTGGCCGTGCCGTGCCCAGTTGCCGATGCCGATGATGCCGACGCGGATGGGCGCGCCGCCCGTGGCGCGTGCGGCGATGGGGTGTGAAGTCATGATGCCTCTGGATCCGTGCTTGACGAGGAAGGCAGTCTAGGCGCGGGGAGGCAAAAGAAAAACGCTCGCGGACTCCGAACACTCTGGAGCGCCATGGAAGTAATCGGGGGCGGCCCCGGCAGGCGCCACTGCCCTGGCCGGGGGTGACTTTGGACACTGGTGTCCGCAGTGATTTGCCTGCTGGCCCTCTACCGCCGCGGCCGCCGGGCGCCAGATCGGGTCATGAGGCCGGCGCCCGCTGCTGCAGGCAAAGCAAGGGGCGGCGGCACCGGGAGATCGCATTCCGTGCACAACATTCCCTGCACGATATTCACTGATATTCACTGCCAGGAGTCCATCATCATGACCAGCAAGCTCTATACCCCGACCCGCATCGGTGCCGTCGAACTCACGCATCGTGTCGTCCAGGCACCGCTCACGCGCTTGCGTTCAGAGCAGCCMGGCGATGTGCCCGGTGCGCTGATGGCCACCCACTATGGCCAGCGTGCCTCCGAAGGCGGCCTGCAGATCGCCGAGGCAACCACGGTCTCCGTGGTGGGCCGTGGCTATCTCGGCGCACCCGGCATCTATTCGGACGCGCAAGTCGAAGGCTGGCGCAAGGTCACCGACGCGGTGCATGCCAGGGGCGGCCGCATCTTCCTGCAACTCTGGCATGTCGGGCGCCAGAGCCATGTCGACATGACCGGTGGCGTGCCGCCGGTAGCGCCTTCGGTGGTGCCGTTCGAACAGGTGGTATTCACTGCGCACGGCTGGGTCCCCGTATCGCCGCACCGCGCGCTGGCGCTGGAAGAAATMCCGAGCATCGTCGAAGAGTTCCGCCAGGCTGCGCGGCGCGCCATGCGGGCGGGCTTTGACGGCGTGGAAGTCCACGGCGCCAACGGCTACCTGCTTGACCAGTTCCTGCAGGACGGCACCAACAAGCGTACCGATGCCTACGGCGGGCCGGTGGAGAACCGCGCGCGCCTGCTGCTTGAAGTGGTCGAGGCGGTGGCTTCGGTTTGGGGCGGCGACCGCGTGGGCGTGCGCATCGGGCCGAGCGGGACGTGGGCCTCGATGTCCGACAGCGATCCGCAGCAGACCTTCGGCTACGTTGCGCAACAGCTCAATCGCTTCGGGCTGGCCTATCTGCATGTGATCGAGCCGCGTATCGCCGGCGGCGAGGCGCCGGAAGAGGGCAAGCCGCCGGTGGCCGCCGCCCAGATCCGCGCGCTGTTCAAGGGCCCGATCATCGCGGCGGGTGGCTTCGAGCGTCACGACGCGCAGGAGATCGTGGAGCGCGGCCACGCGGACCTGGTCGCGTTCGGCCGCCATTTTTCCGCGAACCCGGACCTGCCGGATCGCCTGCGCCAGGACCTGCCGCTGAACCCGTACGACCGGGATACTTTCTGGGGCGGCGATCAGCGTGGCTACAACGACTTCCCGACCTATCCGGAGGCCCGGGAGCATCAGGACGGGAATCGCCAGGCCGCCTGATCCGCCTACTTGCCGGGAGCGCGTGGCGGGCCTAGGCTTGCCGCGCGCGCGCACCCGGCGGGCGCGTTGGCTTCTGTTCAGGCAGCAGATGCTCGACCAGATAGTCGACGAACACCCGCACCTTGGGCGACAGGTAACGGCTGGAAGGCCACACCGCGCGCAGCCAGCCGGTGTGATCGAGGTAATCGTCCAGTACGCTGACCAGGGTGCCTTCGGCACGCTGCCGGCGCACGGAGTAGTCCGGCACGCAGACGATCCCGAGCCCCTGTTCGGCCAGTTCCACCAGCGGTTCCACCGAGCTTGCCGTGGCGGAAACCGGGAGCTCGAAGTCGGGGTCCGTTGCATCCGCCGCGAACGGCMAGCGCTCGAGCTTGCCGCTGGTCGGGAACTTGTGGTGCAGGCAGGCGTGGGACTTCAGGTCGTGCGGCCGGCGGGGGACGCCCGCACGCTTGAAGTACGCGGGCGAGCCGAACAGTTTCAACTGGTACTGGCTCAGCGTATGCGCCGACAGCCGGGTGTCGCCTACATCGCCGGTGCGTACCACTACGTCGAAGCCTTCTTCGATGACGTTGACCAGGCGGTCGCTGAAATCGAGGTCCATCTCGATCTCGGGATAGGCAGCCATGAAGCGGCCGACCACCGGCGTCAGCACCGATCCCACCAGCGGCATGCTGACGCGCAGCCGTCCACTCGGCGCGCCGCGCGACTGCGCCAGTTCCAGTTGCGCGTTTTCCAGCTCCGCGAAGATGCGCTTGCAGCTTTCCAGGAAGATCCCGCCTTCGGGCGTCAGCGAGATGCTCCGCGTGCTGCGGTGGAACAGCCGCACATGGAGCCGCTCCTCCAGGCGCGCGACCGTCTTGCCGACGGCGGATGGCGAGACCCCGAGCTGYCGCCCCACCTCGGTGAAGCTGCGCGCCTCTGCCGCGCGCACGAAGACATTGAGGGCCGCCAAGTTGTCCATGATCGTTCCAGTCCGCCCAGGTGCTATGTCGTGCACTGGATTCTATATCGGCAGGGGCGGGCGCGCGGCGAGGGGCCCGGCGCGTCCCGCCGTCCGGCGCGGTGTCTGCGGGCCGCCTTATTTCCCCATAAGTAGTTGACTAGGTTTTTCACATGTATAAAATCTAGTTCACAAACATGAAAATAGCCGGTCCCACACGTTCATGCTCMATCAGCGTGCAGCGCGGCCGGCAAGGAGACGATCGATGGCCTCATCGCCAACCCCGCTGCCCGCGCAGCCAAACTTCTTCGTCCGTACCGAGGATGTCGCCGGCTATCACCCTGCCAATCACGTCGGCACGCTGAACCGCCGCATCATCGGCCGGGAGAACRTGGGCGCCACCCAGCTGGAGGTCATCCACGGCACCATCGAGCGTGGCAAGGGCGCCTTGCCGCACGCGCATCCCGGCATCGAGCAGGTCTGCTACATGCTGGAGGGCAGGGCACGCGCCGAGGTGAACGGGCTTTCGCGCGAACTGGGCCCAGGCGACTGCTGCTTCTTCCCGGCCGATGCCATGCATGTATTTACCGTGATCAGCGACGAGCCGGTCAAGTTGCTGGTGATCTACGCCCCGCCTTACGAGGAATCGCCGCAGCGTGTGATCCGTCCGGCCTGAGCCTTGCCGCCCGCGGCGCGGGTGTGCGCTTGCGACGTTCGTAGTTCAAGCCTGGAAGGAGATGCAGACAGATGCAGATGACCTTGTCTTCCCGACGCCGGTGGCTGTTGTGCGCGGCGCTATTGACCTGCCTGCCGGGCGCGGCCTGGAGTGACGGCTACCCCAGCAGGCCCATCCGCATGGTGGTGCCGTACGCGCCGGGCGGGGCCACCGATGTCGTGGCGCGGCTGGTCTCGCAGAAGCTGGCGGAGGCGTTGAAGCAGCCGGTGGTGGTGGAAAACCGCCCGGGCGCCAACGGCATCATCGGCACCGACGCGGTGGCGCGCGCCGCGCCCGATGGCTACACGATCCTGCTCAATACGGCCGGCGCGCAGACCCTCAGCCCGGTGCTCTACAAGGCGGGCTACGAGCCGCTCAAGAGCTTTGCGCCGATCAGCCTGATCAGCAGCATCGGCTTTGTCATGGTGGTCCATCCCTCGGTGCCGGCAAAGACGGTGCAGGAATTCGTGGCGCTGGCGCGTGCCAAGAGCCGGCCGCTGAGCTTGTCGGCGGGCAGCAGCATGATCGAGCTGATCGGCGAGACCTTCAAGGCGACCGCCGGCACGCCGGACGTGGTCAGCGTGTCTTACCGCGGCACCGGGCCGCAGATGCAGGCGGTGGTGGCCGGCGAGGTGGACATGACCATCGATCCGTTCAACGCGATGGCGATGATCCGCGCCGGCAAGCTGCGGCCGCTGGCGGTGCTGTCGCCCAGGCGTTCGCCGGCGCTGCCCGATGTGCCCACCATGCAGGAAGCGGGTATCCAGGGGCTGAACTTCAATTCCTGGGCAGGCTTGCTGGCGCCCGCCGGCACGCCCAGGGAGATCGTGGCGCGGCTGAACCAGGAGATCGTGCGCATCGTCGCGCAGCCCGATATCAAGGCGCGGCTGGCAGCCATCGACTATGAGGCGGTCGGCAGCACGCCGGAGCAGTTCGCCACCATCATCGCCGACGACGCCGCACGCTGGGCCCGGCTGGTCAAGGACACCAACTACAAGGACAAGACCGCGCCTTGAGCGTGGCCGTCGATCACGCATGGCCGGCGCGACCCTTGCAGCCGGCGGCAACGGGACGCAGTGGGGATCAACCCGGATACGGCCGGAAACAACAGGAGACAAAGACATGGCAATGTTCACCACGCGGCGGCGCGCGGCTTTCTTATCGTTGGCGCTGGCGGCGGTGCCGTTTGCCGCACCGCATGCGGCAGCCGCMGACGCCTATCCCACCAAGCCGATCCGACTGGTGGTGCCGTTTGCCGCCGGCAGCGGCACCGATGCGGTGGCGCGCATCACCGCCAAGGAGCTGGGCGACGCCCTCAGGCAGAACGTGGTGGTGGATAACCGCCCGGGCGCCAATGGCGCCATCGCCGCCGAGATCGTCGCGCAGGCGGCGCCGGACGGCTACACGCTGTTCATGACCACGAACACGACGCACTCGGCCAATCCTTCCCTGATGAAGAAGTTGCCGTACGATCCGATCCGCGATTTCACGCCGGTGGCGCGCATGGGCAACCTGCCGTTCATGCTGGTGGTCAACCCCAAGCTGCCGGTCAGGACGGTGCCGGAGCTGATCGCCTATGCGCGCACGCATCCGGGCATGTCCTACGCCAGTGGCAACAGCACCGGCATCGTGTCGGGTGCGACCTTCGGGCGCCTGACGCAGCTGGACCTGCTGCACGTGCCGTACAAGAGCACGCCCMCGGCCATGACCGACGTGATCGCCGGGCAGGTGCCGATGATGTTCGTMGACGTGGCGGCTGGCATTGCCAACGTCAAGGCTGGCAAGCTGCGCGCGCTGGCGGTGACCACGGCGCAGCGCAGCCGGCTGTTGCCGGATCTGCCGCCGCTGGCCGACGCGCCGGAACTGAAGGGATTCGACATCACCTCGTGGAACGGCGTGTTCGCGCCCGCGCATGCGCCGGCCGAGGTGGTCGACAAGCTCAACCAGGCGCTTTCGCGCATCGCTTCGAGCAAGGAAGTGGCGCCACGCTTCGAGGCGCTGGGCTTCGAGGCATTCGGGCAATCGCCCAAGCAGTTCTCCGGTTTCGTGGCCGGCGAACTGGTCAAGTGGACCAAGCTGGTCAAGGACGCCGGCATCCAGCCGGAATGAGGCAGGCATGAACTTTGAAAGAACCCCCGAGCAACGCGCCATCGTCGAGGCGGTGACGCAATTGTGCGGCGACTTCGGCGCCGATTACTGGTCGGGCCTGGACGAGCAAGGCAAGTTTCCCGAAGCCTTCCACCAGGCCATGGCCAAGGCCGGCTGGCTCGGCATTGCCATGCCCGAATCCTATGGCGGTGCCGGGCTGGGCATCACCGAGGCGGCGCTGATCATGCAGGCGGTGTCGGCCTCCGGCGCCGGTTTCTCCGGTGCGTCCGCCATCCACATGAATGTGTTCGGGCTCAATCCGGTGGTGGTGTTCGGCAGCGCGCGCCAGCAGGAGGCTGCGCTGCCGCCGCTGATCGCCGGCACCGAGAAGGCGTGCTTTGCCGTGACCGAGCCGKACGCGGGGCTCGACACCACGCATCTCAAGACCCAGGCCGTGCTGTCGGCGGACGGCAAGAGCTACCGCGTGGACGGGCGCAAGATCTGGATCTCCACCGCGCAGGTGGCCGACCGCATGCTGCTGCTGGCGCGCACCACGCCGCTGGACAAGGTGGCCAAGCCGACCCAGGGGCTCAGCCTGTTCTACACGTCCCTGGACCGCAAGCACATCGAAGTGCGCGAGATCCACAAGATGGGCCGCGCGGCGGTGGACTCGAACATGCTGTTCATCGACGGGTTGCAGGTGCCGGTGGAGGACCGCATCGGCGAGGAAGGGCGCGGCTTCGAGTACATCCTGCACGGGCTCAACCCGGAGCGCATCCTGATCGCCGCGGAAGCCGTGGGCCTGGGCCGCGCGGCGCTGGAGGCGGCCACCCGCTACGCCCGCGAGCGCACCGTGTTCGGCCGGCCGATCGGCCAGAACCAGGGCATCCAGCACCCGCTGGCGCAGGCCTGGATGGCGCTGGAGGCGGCAGACATGATGGTGTGGAAGGCCGCGTGGCTGTACGACCAGGGCAAGCCCTGCGGGGCCGAGGCCAACACCGCCAAGTACCTCGCCGCCGAGGCCGCGCATCAGGCCTGCCAGACCGCGGTGCTGACGCTGGGCGGCATGGGCTATGCGCGCGAGTACCAGGTGGAGCGCTACCTGCGGGAGTCGTACATCCCCCGCATCGCGCCKGTCAGCGCCCAGCTGATCATGTGCCATATCGCCGAGCGGGTACTGGGTTTGCCGAAGTCGTACTGAAACCGAAGGCACGGAGCGAAGGCATCCGCGTGCCGGGGCGGGACGTGCGGGCCGCGATTCTTTAGCGTTTATCCTGGCAATCCCGCTCCTGGGCGTCTCATTCTTTCAGCGATGAAAATAATAAAAAACGCGCCGCTGGCGACAGCGGCGCGTTGTGCTTTTCCCTGCAAGCTGTTTCTTMCATCCCTCGTCCTACAATCGGCCCATCACTAGCAGAACCACCACGACCAGTACGACGAGGCCAAGGCCGCCGCTGGGGTAATAGCCMCAGCCTGTGCTGTACGGCCAGGCCGGCAGCGCGCCGAGGAGCAGAATGATCAGAAGGATAAGCAGGATMGTGCCGATGGCCATGATGGGCTCCTTTTCGGTTGGATTTCCGTTGTTGGATTTCCGTTGTTTCCAGCGGTAGTGCCTCGCTTGCATGCCCGGGCTTACTTGCCCAGCTCGTGGCCGATCACACCGCCGGCGACGGCGCCGCCGACCGTGGCGGCAGTGTTGCCGTGCGAGAGTTCATGCCCCGCCACGCCGCCAGCCACGGCGCCGGTGGCGGTGCAGCCATTCAGGCCCATCAGAAGTGCGGCACCCGCGATGAGCGCGCTGGCAAGTCTCAACATGGCGGTCTCCTGCATGCATGATTTGCGATGGCGGTGCAGGCGCGCGGTACGCGTCTGCCATGCATCCAAGATAGCTGGGCGCGACGGCGCGCCCAGCAGGTCATGCGCTGATATGGATGTAGGAATTGGACGACGCCGCGTGTGCGGCGCCGCTAGCCTGGAAGCGGCGGGAGGGGAAATCGAGCTGCGCGAACCAGCCCCGGCGGGGCGGCCGGCAAGCGATCAGCGCAGGCGCTTGATGAGCGAGGAGGTATCGGCGCGGCCGCAGCCGTCCTGCTGCAGGTCGGCATAGAACTGGTCGACCACGGCGGTCACCRGCAGGCTGGCGCCGTTGCGGCGTGCTTCGTCCAGGCACAGGCCCAGGTCCTTGCGCATCCAGTCCACCGCKAAGCCGAAATCGAACTTGTTCTCGACCATGGTCGGGCCGCGGTTCTCCAGTTGCCACGAGCCCGCGGCGCCCTTGCTGATGACGTCCAGCACCACCGGCATGTCCAGCCCCGCGCGCTCGCCGAAGGCGATGGCTTCGKACAAGCCTTGCAGCAGCCCGGCAATGCAGATCTGGTTGACCATCTTGGCCAGCTGGCCCGCGCCGGCGCCGCCGATGCGGGTGACGGCGCGCGCGTAGGCGCCCAGCACGGGCGCGACGCGGTCGTACGCGGGCTGGTCGGCGCCGCACATGATGGTGAGGATGCCCTTCTGCGCGCCCACCTCGCCGCCCGAGACGGGCGCGTCGACGAAGTGCAGGCCGCGCTCGGCGGCGGCGGCATACAGCTCGCGCGCCACATTGGCGCTGGCGGTGGTGTGGTCAACGAAGACACAGCCGGCCGGTGCCTKGGTGAAGGCGCCGTCGGCGCCGGTCATCACCGCACGCAGGTCGTCGTCATTGCCCACGCAGGAGCAGACTGCTTCGGCATCCTGCGCGGCGAGCGCCGGGGTGGCCGCGGATTTGCCGCCGAACTCGGCCACCCACTGCGTGGCCTTGMTTGCCGTGCGGTTGTAGACCGTGACCTGGTGGCCCTTGGCGGCGAGATGGCCCGCCATGTGATAGCCCATGACGCCGAGGCCGATAAATGCAACACGCATGACTGGAAAGCTCCCTGACCGGCAGGCCAACGTCGTGCGTTGCCTGCCCTTGGCGCGGGGCAGCCGTTGCGGGGCGCCCGCAGAATGAGAAAACCGGGCGGTAAGCCCGACGAAGCAGCGAATGCTGCCATTCTTGCACTGCAACGTCAACCGCGCCTGCGGCGCATTCCTGGCCCGGGCGCGCGGCTATTCGAACGACACCTGGCCGGAGCCGGTGCGGCTGACATGGCGCTGCATCGGCCGGCCGCGGACGACGATCTGACCGGAACCGGCGAGCGCGATGCTGGCCTCGTCCGAGGCAATGCCGAGAATGCGGCCCGAGCCGCTGAGCCAGGCGTCCAGCCGGCTTGCCCGCAGCGCGCCGGCGTCCACGTTGCCCGAGCCCGAGAGGGCGGCCCGCACTTCGCCGGCCTGGCCTTCGGCCACGATGGAGCCGGACCCGGAGAGCTCGAGGTCGATGGTGGCMTCGCGCAAGCCGCTTGCCCGCAGGGAGGCGGCCCCGGGAATGCTGACCGCCTGCAGCGACGGCGCGCCGATGGCGACCTTCAGCGGCGCCGCCAGCACGACCGGCGCCTTCAGGTCGATCGACAGGCGGCCGTCGGCAACGGTGGTCAGCACCAGCGGCAGCACGTCGGCCGGGCCGGTGATGGCCACCGAGAAGCCGGGATTGGCCGCAGGGCTGACCGAGAAGACCGCGGTGACCGGCGCGTTGAGCTGCACCCCCGAGAATGCGCCCGGATGGCGCAGCTCGGTCTTCTCCGGGCCGCTTGGGCGGAGCGCCTCTTGCGAAGAAACCACCTGGCCGTTGACGATGACCACGCTGCTGCTGCTGCTGCCCGAGCCGGGCGTGGACACCGTCGTGCTCTGGTTGACGATCACCGTGCCCTGTTGCGCCGTCGCGCTGCCGCAAAGGCAGCAGGTGGCCAGCGCGCAGACGCGTAGCAGAGTAGTGCAGGCCATGGCTATCCTCGGTTGGGGAAGCAGGACAAGGGCGGGCTAGCCTGCCGTTTGCCGGCTGTCCGCCGGTTCGGTCGCCGGGCCTGTGGTGGCCGGGCGCGCGTCAGCGTCCCGGTGGAAGGTGTACTTGTCCTTGCCGGTCCTCTTGGAATCATAGAGGGCTTCGTCGGCTTTGATCAGGGCGTTGGCCAGCAACCAGCATCGCCCAGATCGGACGGGCGGCTTCATCGATGCCGTCGAGCACCATGCGTGCGCCGGCGCAGAAGGCGACCACGAAAGCGAAGTTGAGGACTTCGAAATGCCGGGCGCGACGCATGAACGGCACGGCCACGGTCAGTGCCGAAACGGTGTTGGCGCGCGCCGCGGGTCATCGCGGCAGGCCATCTCCGGCAGTCGTGCAAGGCGCGGCAAGCGTCGCCGGGTGGCTTGGTGGTACGGCACTCACAGTACCGCGCGGCGAGGTTTCCCGCACCTTGTGCGCGTGGCTATGCTTAAGACGTAGTACGGCAACCGGCGCCGGCAATCACATGACGACGGCATGCCGATGCCTGGCGCGGGCATTGCGCGCTGGCGGTTGTGCAGGAGGGTGTATGAGAACGCTGGGCTTGCTGTTTGCCACATCGCTGGCGATAGCGCTGCCGCTGCGCGCGGGTGCGGCAGGTTGCCAATATGACATGCAATGCAAAGGGGAACGGATTTGTCAGCAGGGCCAGTGCGTCGCCCCACCCGATGACGATGGCACCGACGGCGGGAGTGCGGCGTCCCGCTCCGCCCAGGTTCCTCCCGCAAGCTCGGCGCCGGCCTCGGCGCGCATGACCAAGAGCGCGCCGGCCCCGAGCGAGCCACGCTTTTGCTGCACGGTGGCCGGCAAGCTCAGGCCCTACGGCAACATGTCCTCCGACACCGCCGTGGGCGATGCCTGCCAGGGTGCGACCAACTCCGGCAAGCCCGTTCCGGGCACGGCCTGCCAGTGAGGAGGACCGCCGGGAGGGCAAGCGCGGAGCGGCTGCGGCAAGCGCTTAAGCAGATGCCTGCGTGGCGCCGCTGCMATTGCTGCMTGGGGCCGGCAGCAATGGCGCCGCGCCAGGCAGGTACGCCGTGACCCACTTGGTCATCGCGTCGCCCATGGCCGGCAACACGTTGCCCTGGTCGGGCAGGAAGTCGCGGCCCATCAGGCACCACTGGAACGGGTCGCTGCCGCTTATGGCGGCGAATTGCTGGTGCAGCCCCTGCGTCCATTGCAGTTGGGCGGCGTTGATGATTTCGTTCAGGCTGTTGAGATAGGCCGCCATGCGCTGGCCCATCACATCGGCCATTTCCGGGCGGAACGTGCCGAAGGTAAACGGCTGTGCCGCGGCTTCGGCCGCATACTCAGCGCCTTCCGCGAACAAAGCCTGTGCTGTTTGCGCGTTCAGTGCGCCGATCTTCTCCGCTGCTTGTGTCCATGTGTCGGCAAGGCCGAAAAACGGGTCCGGGAACGCCAGGTGTGCTTCGACAGAAGTGGAGCGAGGGGGTTGCGCCATTGAAAATCTCCGAGGGCGATGCCGGGCGCCTGCGGGGATTCCGCAGGCGGCACCAGAGCCTGCTGCGCCGCAGCATCGCTGCTAGTCAGCATAGGCGTATTCGACGCGGAGTCAAGAGCTGCAACATGCCCACGGTCCGTGTGGGCTGGCCGGCACCGGGGCGGTGCGGCCGCCATTTAGGGCGCTGCGGCCGGCTTTCGTTCCGCGTTTAGTCCGGCTTGACGCCGGCTTCCTTGATCACTGCGGTCCATTTCGCCAGTTCCGCCTTGATGCGCGCCTGGGTCTGCGCCGGCGTGGTCCAGGTGGCGATCGCTCCCTGATTGAGCAGCGATGCCTTGACCTCGGGCTCGGCCAGGATCTTCTTCAGTTCACTGTTGATCCGGTCGATCACGGGGGCCGGGGTGCCGGCCGGCGCGACAATGCCGAACATGGAGTTCACCTCGAAGTCCTTGAGGCCTGCCTCGCGTGCCGTGGGCACGTCAGGCAGCGCGGTGACGCGCTCACTGGTGGTGACGGCGAGCGCGCGGATCTTCCCGCCCTTGACATAGGACTGGGCCGCCGGCACGGTTTCGATCATGCTCAGCACCTGGCCGCCGATCAGGTCGGTCATGGCCGGGCCGCTGCCCTTGTAGGGCACGTGCAGCATGTCGACCCCGGCCATGCGCTTGAACATCTCGCCGGCCAGGTGCTGGGGCGAGCCGTTGCCGGCCGAAGCGAATGTGACGGCGCCGGGGCTGGCCTTGGCCAGCGCGATCAGCTGGGGCAGGCTGCCCGCTTTCACGGTGGGGTTGACCACGAACACCAGCGGCACGTTGCCGACGATCGAAATCGGCGCGAAGCTCTTTTCGATGTCGTAGGACACGCGGCTCTTGTACAGCGCCGCGTTGATGGCGT
The DNA here is from genome assembly GCF_056396525.1 of Cupriavidus sp. 05T41. Taxonomy (NCBI): domain Bacteria; kingdom Pseudomonadati; phylum Pseudomonadota; class Betaproteobacteria; order Burkholderiales; family Burkholderiaceae; genus Cupriavidus; species Cupriavidus sp. 05T41. The sequence goes on along the minus strand of NZ_JBFTLQ010000009.1, from coordinate 109,764 downwards.
GGCTGGTCAGCGCGCCCATCAGCAGGGTGTAGCCGTCKGCGGGMGCCTTGGCCACCAKCTCKSCGCCGATATTGCCGKYSGCGCCSGSGCGGTTGTCGACCACCACCTGCTGGCCGAGCGCGGTGGAAAGATGCTGGGCCAGGGTGCGGCCGATCACGTCGGTGGCGCCGCCCGGCGGGTAGGGCACCACGAGGCGGATCGGCTTGGCGGGATAGTCGGCGGCGGCAGCCAGGCCGKGGCAGGCGGCGCCCGCCAGCAGGGCGCCGGCGCTGGCCAGCGCGCTGAGCAACAGATGGCGCCGGGGCGCGGAAACGCTGCGGCGAACAGAGCGTCGGAAGCCAGTCATGGGGGATCTCCTGCGCCGGGATGGTATGAGTTGGAATGCTGGCCGCTGCGGTCGCAGCGCKGGGACGCCCGGCTCGTCAGGGCAGAGTGTAGGGGGCGCCTCTTGATAGAAGAATCAGAATTTTTCTATCGACTGATCTGTATTTCCAATCAAATCAATCAGGCTGATCCGGACGGTGCGACGTTGCGGCATTGCCGCCTATCCGCTGGAGGAAGACATCGTCTTCCTGTGAACTAATAGGGTTCGCGTGTTTCAGGCTCGGGCTGGCGCCGGGGCGGCGGCGCCGCCGCGTGGCCGGGGCCTGCCGGCGGTGCCGGACGCGCTGCGGCGTCATCCCACGCGCTGCGCAGCGGTGGCCGCGGCAGGTTGGCCTGCCAGGCCCGCAGGATCACCTGGGCGATCTGGTTGTGGGCCTCCTTGGAAATCACATTCTCCTCGCGCATCGCCTCCAGCGAGCGCTGTCCTTTGCGCAGCGCGAACAGCATCAGCAGGCGCTTCTCCAGCGCCAGCGTGTAGCTGCCGAACTGGGCGCGCATCTCGTCCAGCCCGCCCTGCACCGATTTGGTCCGGTMTCCCAGCACGCCGTCGAGCACCGTGGCCAGGCGGGCGCCGAACACCGGCGTGAGCAGTGAGCGGTTGTATTGCCGCAGGCGTTCCAGCACCGTCTGGCGGCACACCAGCAGCTCGAAGCGGTCGGCCAGCGCGCGCGCCAGMGGCCGGTMGATCGACAGGCGCTGGTGCAGGAACAGCGCCACGCGGTAGCCGCGCTGGTAATCCAGGATGTGGCGCGCGGCGCGGTTGTAGCCCAGGCGCCCCTGTTCGCGCGCGGCATCGATCATGCGCGTGGTGTTGTGCACCATGGCATCGAGGTTGGCGACCGAGATCACGCCGTCGCCATATTCCGGGATCAGCTCGCGCTCGCGCGTGGCCAGCGTGACCAGCCCGATGCTGAGGCGGTCGCGCTCGGACAGCGCGCTATCGAAATCGAACTTCACCGACCCCAGCTCGATCTCGCGCCGGTATTGCAGCGCGACCTCGCGCGCGGCTGCTGGCGGCAGGCCGAAGGTTTCGGCGATGCGGTTGAGCGTGGCCTCCACCTCTTCGGTGGAGAGCTGGATGGCCTGGCGCTGGAGCGCCTGGTCCTGCGGCGACAGCCGGTCCAGGCCGAGCTGGCGGATCAGCCAGCGCAGCGTGGTGCCGTTKAGCAGCAGGCTGACCAGCACGAAGCCGGTCGCCAGGATGGCGATGAAATGGCGTGATTCGATCGGCAGCGCGTCGTTCTCGGCGATGCCCAGCGCCAGTACCAGCGTGACCGCGCCACGCAGGCCGCCCCAGGCGATCGCCAGCTTGTAGGCGCCGTTGATCGGCGCGCTCAGCTTGAGCCAGGACAGCAGCGGCAGCAGGCCKAACAGCGCCAGCAGGCGCGCGGCCAGCGCGGCCAGCACCAGTACCGCCAGCAGCACGCCGTGGTGCAGCGTCACCCCGGCCAGCATCGACGGCACGCGCACGGACGCCAGGAGGAAGACGACAGCTCCCGCGATGCCGGCGAACTGCTCCCAGATCATGCGCAGGTKGCGCCAGTTGCGCGGCCTCAGCCGCGTCGGGCCCAGCGCGCTGACCATCAGGCCGGCGCATACCACGGCCACCACGCCCGACACGCCGAGCATCTGCTCGGCCAGCAGGTACAGCGGATAGGGCAACGCCAGCGTGAGCGCGCCTTCGGCCATGGCCAGTCCGGCCAGGCGCGGCAGCAGGTCCGCCACCAGCCGCCCGGCGACGATGCCGCACAGCACGCCACCGGCGAAGGACCAGGCCAGCTCGCGCAGGCCGGCGGCCAGCGTGGCCTCGGTGCCGTGGCCGGTCAGCATGGCGACCAGCACGCCCGCGATGGCAATGGCGGCGGCATCGTTGAGCAGGCTCTCGCCTTCGACCAGCCGGATCAGCCGGGCCGGCGCGCCCACGTCGCGGAAGATGGCAATCACCGCGGCCGGGTCGGTGGTGGCGACCACGGCGCCGAGCAGCAGGCACACCACCAGGCTGGCGCCGCTGGCCAGCGCGGTGACCAGGCCGATCACGCCGGTGGCCACKATCACCGCCACGATGGCCAKCAGCAGGACGGGCGCCGCGTCCGGCAGCATGTTGCGCACGTCGGCGGTCAGCGCGGCGTGGAACAGCAGCGGCGGCAGGAAGATCCACAGATAGGCCTCGGGCGGCAGGGCCGGATCGATCAGCGGATGGAGGAAGTGCCAGGCGAACTGCGGGGCGGAGGCATCGATGGCCACGTAGCCCGCGCCGATGGCAATGCCGATGRCCGACAGCAGGGTGGATTCCGGCAGCGACAGCCTGGCCGCGGCCACCTGCACCACGGCCACGATGGCCAGCAGGGCGCCGGCCAGGATCAGGACGTCGACGACGATATTCAAGCGCGACTCCGCAACGCTGGCGCGGCCCGGTACGGCGCTGGTGCTGGCGCAGATTCTGGCGCTGATGCTGGTGGTGCTGGAGATGATGTCACTGCGGGATCCTTGGACGGCGGCTGGCTCCGACCATACCCCGAATCGCCGGGCGCTTTCAAGCGCTGTACGGTTTGCTTGCGGATTGGCCCGGGCGGCTTCAGCCGGCCTGCGCMACGCCACCACCGGCCTGCGCCAGATGGGCCCGCAGCACGCTCGCCAGCGCAGTCGCGGCCGGCGACAGGCTGCGGTTGCGCGGTGTCACCAGGCCGATCGAGCGCTCCGTCACCGGCGCGGTCAGCAGGCGCTCGACGATGCCGGGCTGGCGCACCGTGCCGGCCGCGATCTCCGGCAGCGCGGCCACGCCAAAACCGCATTCGACCATGGCCGCGATGGTGGCCAGGTGCTCGGCCTCGAAGCCCGGCTGGAAGCGGATGCGGTTCTGCAGGAAGGCCCACTCGGCGTACTGGCGCACGMTGCTGGGATGGGTCATCGACACATGCTCGGCGTCCACCGTATCGGCCCAGCGCAGCGGCCCCTTGCCTTGCGCGAGCGGGTGCGTGGCCGGGATCAGCAGCACGAAGCGGTCGGACATCATCGGCTCGTAATGCAGATMGGCCTGCTGCGGGTCCGCCGCGGTCAGCGCAAAGTCCACCTCGCCGGCCCGCACCAGGTCGAAGGCGGGGCCGGAGAGCGTGTCGTAGACCTTGAGCGCGACCTTGGGATGGTCGCGCCGGAAGGCCATCAGCACACGCGGCAGCAGGCGTGCGGCGAGCGAGGGCAGGGCGGCCACGGCGACCTGGCCCCGCTGCGCGCTGGCAATGCCGCTGACCGCGTCGATGGTGTCGCGGAAGGCTGCCTGCAGCACAGCCGCCTGCCGCATGAAGACTTCGCCAGCCGCGGTCAGCCGCACGGTGCGGGTGGTGCGGTCGAACAGGCGCACCCCGAGCGACTCCTCGATGCGCAGGATCTGGGTGGACAAGGCCGACTGCGAAAGATGCAACTGGCCGGCAGCCTGGCGGAAGTTCAGGGTCCGGCCGAGCACCAGCGTGGTCTCGACATCGCGCATCGACAGGTTGATCTTCATTGGATTGATCTCGTTTTTAGATCATTTTATCTAAAAAATCTGATTCATCAATCAAAGGGGATTGTCTACACTGGCGCTCGCACTGTAAAACGCCCGCCTAAAGCCGTCATAGCCGTCATAGAAAAGGATCTGCCATGCCACACGCCCCCGTAACGTTCCCGCTTGCCGCTCCCGGCAAGGCTCACGCCGTGGTGGTCGGCGGCGGCACCATGGGTGCCGACGTGGCCGTCGTGCTGGCGCGGGCACATTGCCGCACCACCGTGGTGGAACCGGACGCCGGGCGTGCCGCCGCCGTATCGACACGMGTCGGCGCCAATCTCGCCGCCATCGGACCGGACGCCGAGGCCGGCATGTCCGGGCTGGCGGTGGCTGCGTCGCTTGATGCGATCGACTGGAACACGGTCGACCTGGTGATCGAATGCATACCCGAGCGGCTGGACATCAAGCGTGCCCTCTTTGCCGACCTGGTTCAGCGGGCGCGCTCCGACGCCATTCTCGCCAGCAACAGTTCCAGCTTCCCCATCAGCGCCATCGGCGAGGGCCTGGCCACGCGCGAGCGCATGCTCGGCCTGCATTTCTTCATGCCGGCGCACCTGGTGCCGCTGGTGGAAGTGGTGATGGGGGCGGGGAGTGCCGAAACTGGCGCAGACGCGCTGATCGCGTTCATGCGGCGCTGCGGCATGGTGCCCGTGAAGGTGAAGAAGGACCTGCCGGGCTTCCTGGCCAACCGCCTGCAGCACGCCTTGTCACGCGAGGCGTTCGATCTGATCGACCGTGGCATCGCMTCGCCCGAGGATGTGGACGCGGCGGTGCGTTTTGGCTTTGGCTTCCGCTTCCTGGCGGCCGGGCCCGTCATGCAGCGCGACCACGCCGGCATCGACGTGCATGCCGCGGCGGGCGCGACCATGTACCCTACCTTCTGCAATGCCGCCGAGCCGGCGCGCTGCCTGACCGAGCGGGCGGCGGACGGCCGCCACGGCATGAAGACCGGCGAAGGCTTCTACCAGTGGACGCCGCAGGCCATCGCGGCCGAGCGGGAGCGCTATGACCGGCTGCTGCGCGCGGGGCTCGACCTGATCGCGCCCGAGTTGCCCGCGATCGAGCCCTGATCCGAACCTAGACCTTATCCCGCACACGCCATCCATACCGAGCGCACCATGACCGAACAAGCCCTGCTGGCGGATTCGCCGCTGATCATTACCGTAGCACCGAACGGCGCGTACAAGACCGCCGCCGACCACCAGGCGGTGCCGACCACCGCGGCCGCGCTGGCGGCCGAGGCTCGCGCCTGCCTGGACGCGGGCGCGGCCATGATGCACATGCATGTGCGCCAGCCCGACGGCCGCCATTCCCTCGATGCCMAGCTCTACCGCGAGGCGCTGGCCGCCGTGAAGCAGGCGGTGGGCGATGAGTTGCTGGTGCAGGTGACCAGCGAGGCGGCCGGCATCTACCGCGCCGCCGAGCAGATCGCCATGGTGCGCGAACTGCGTCCGGAGGCGGTGTCGATCGGACTGCGCGAAATCGCGGTGCCGGATATCGCCGAAACCGAGCTGGCCGCGTTCCTGGCCTGGCTGGCGCAGGAGCGCGTGATGACGCAGATCATCCTGTACGACGCGGCCGACGTGGAGCGCTGGCAAGCGCTGCGCGCCCGGGGGCTGGTGCCGCCGGGCGCGTGGTCGGTGCTGTTTGTGCTGGGCCGGTACTCGGCCGGACAGGTTTCGTCGCCGCGCGACCTGCTGCCGTTCCTGCAGGTGTTCGACGGTACGTTGCCGTGGGCGATCTGCGCCTTCGGCCGCGAGGAGAATGCCTGCGTGACCACCGCGGCTGCCTTCGGCGGCCACGTGCGGGTGGGATTCGAGAACAACCTGAAGCTGCGCGACGGCAGCACCGCGCCAGGCAACGCGGCGCTCGTCGGGCAGGCTGCGGATGGCGCGCGGACCCTGGGCCGCCCGCTAGCGTCGGCCGAGCAGGCCCGCCGCATCTACGGCCAGATCCGCTGAGCACGTGCCGTCGGCCGGCGAGGGCCGGGCGGCAATGAGCGCGCTCACACGCCGTCGGTGAAGCTGTMGCGCGGGCCGGTGCGGGCGCCGTCGCTGAAGGGGTTGCGCGGGCTGATGTTGCCGCCGCCATCGGTGAACGGGTCGCGCGTCCCGTGGTTGCTGACGCCTTGCGCGCCTGCATCCCGCGGCTGCCCCGCGGCCGCGCCGTCGAGGTAGGGATCCACGCTGCGCGGGGCGGCGCTGGCGAAACCGGCCGCGCCGGCCAGCGTGGCGGCCGTGGCGGCGAGCAGCATGGCTTGCTTGAAAGTACGCATCGTTCTTCTCCGAGGATTTGCCGATCGCCATCGATCGACCTTGGAGGCAAGTCTAGAAAGACGGCGGCCACGGCAACATGACCCCCGCATGACAATGCTGTCATGCATCATCCCGGCTTTCAGCCCGCGTGGCTGCACCCGGCGACGCCGCCGCGCGGGCCGAGTCCTTCCCGGGCGGTTGGCGCAATACGCTCCTCAGGCATTCCTTCTATTGCGATCCGGCGCCGCTTCTCCAATCATGTAAGTGCGCGTCGTGGCGGTACCGCGCCCAATCGTGTCKAAAATGTGCCAAAAATCTCATAAATTMTTAATKATTKGCGGAAATGCGCAATCACGCTATCCTTGCGCGATTGTGGGGCGTGCTGCACACGGGAAGGTGTCTCGGGACGATTCTGGACGCTTCTGGACGCTTCGGAGACAGGGGCGCACGCGGCTCACGGCCGCACCATCATTGATGAAGCAGAAAACATAAGGCCTGAAACGGCCGCAAACATGACGCTTTACCAGATCAAACCGAAGTTCCAGGCTCTGCTGCGGCCCTTGGTGAAGCATCTTGCCGCGCGTGGCGTCACGGCCAACCAGGTCACGCTCGCCGCCGCCGCGGGCTCCCTGGTGATCGGCGCRCTGACGGCAGCGCTGGCCTGGCTTCCGGGCGTATTCCTGCTGATGCCGCTCTGGCTGTTCCTGCGCATGGCGCTCAATGCCATCGATGGCATGCTCGCGCGCGAACACGGCCAGCAAAGCGTGYTGGGGGCTTATCTCAATGAACTGGGCGATATCGTCTCCGATCTTGCGCTGATCCTGCCGTTTGCCATGGTGGCCCCGTTCGGTGCCGGCGAGGTCATGGTGTTTGCCGTGCTGGCGGTGATTGTCGAATGCGCGGGCCTGATCGGCCCGCTGGCCGGGGCCAGCCGCCGCTATGACGGCCCGCTTGGCAAGAGCGATCGCGCCCTGGTGCTGGGCGCGCTGGGGCTGTGGGTCGGTCTCGGCCGTGGACTGGCCCCGCTGGCGCACTGGCTATTTGTGCTGCTGGCCGTGCTGTCGCTGCTGACCATTGCCAACCGGGTACGCCGCGGGGTGGCCGAGGGCACGCAGGCCCGCAGCGCACGCACGCAGCCGCCACGCACCGAACCGTCTTCCCAACCCGTGGAGTGAACCTACGTGGACAGTCAAACCGGGCGTTCCGCCGTCGAGGCACAGTTCGAGACCCATGACGGGCAGTCGCTGTTCTACCGCCACTGGCCAGCCAGGGATGACGCGCCGCAGGGTGCCGTGGTGCTGTTCCACCRGGGCCACGAGCACTCCGGGCGCATCGCCCACCTGGTCGATGAGCTTGACCTGCCGGGACACGCCTTCTTCGCATGGGATGCGCGCGGTCACGGGCGTTCGCCGGGCGAGCGCGGATACAGTCCCAGCCTGGCGACGTCGGTGCGCGATATCCAGACCTTCGTCGACCACATCGCCGCCGTGCATGGCATTCCGGTCAGCCGCATCGCCGTGGTGGCGCAAAGCGTCGGCGCGGTACTGGTGTCCACCTGGGTGCATGACTACGCGCCACGGATCCGCTGCCTGGTGCTGGCCTCGCCGGCATTCAAGGTCAAGCTCTACATACCGCTGGCACGGCCTGGACTGAAGCTGATGCACAAGCTGCGCGGCAAGTTCTTCGTCAACAGCTACGTCAAGGCCAGGTTCCTGACGCACGATCCGGAGCGCGTTGCCAGCTACCAGCAGGATCCGCTCATCACGCGCCCGATCGCCGTCAATATCCTGCTCGATCTCTACGAGACCGCCGAGCGTATCGTGGCCGACGCGGCCGCCATCACGGTGCCCACGCAGCTGCTGATCTCGGGCGCCGACTGGGTGGTGCACCGCGCGCCACAGGACGCCTTTTTCGAACGGCTTGGCTCGGGCGTGAAAGAGCGTATCGTGCTGGACGGCTTCTATCACGACACCCTTGGCGAGCGCGACCGGGCGCAAGCCGTGACGGCCGCGCGGCGCTTTATCGTGCGCGAGTTCGAGATGCCGTCGGCGCCAGTCTCGCTGCTCGATGCGGACCGCAGGGGCGTCTTCAAGGACGAGTCCGACCGCCTGGGCCGGCCCGCAGCCGGCCCGGCCGGCATGTACTGGGCCCTGACACGGGCCGGCCTGAAGTTCGGCGGCCTGCTGTCGGACGGCGTACGCCTCGGGCAGCAGACCGGTTTCGACTCGGGCTCCACGCTGGACTACGTCTACTGCAACAAGGCGCAGGGCAGGTTCGGGATCGGACCGCTGATCGACCGCGGCTACCTGGACGCTATCGGCTGGCGCGGCATCCGCCAGCGCAAGGTGCATGTCGAGGAGTTGCTTGGCCAGGCCATCGGCACCCTGCGTGCCGCCGGCGTGCCGGTGCGGATCGTCGATATCGCGGCGGGCCACGGCCGCTACGTGCTCGAGGCCCTTGCCGCCAAGGTGTTCAACGGCTCCGCCGCGCAGCACGTGCAGAGCATCCTGCTGCGCGACTACAGCGACATCAACGTCAAGCAAGGCCGCGCACTCATCCGCAGCAAGGGCCTGGCGGATATCGCACGCTTCGAGAAGGGCGATGCATTCGACGGTGACGGGCTTGCCGCGCTCGACCCGGCACCCACGCTGGCCATCGTCTCCGGCCTGTACGAGCTGTTCGGCGACAACGCCATGGTGGCGCGCTCGCTGGGCGGCCTCGCCCGGGCGGTGGCGCCGGGCGGCTACCTGGTCTATACGGGGCAGCCCTGGCATCCGCAGCTGGAGTTCATCGCGCGCGCGCTGACCAGTCACCGCGCAGGTTCGGCCTGGGTCATGCGGCGCCGCTCGCAGGCCGAGATGGACGAACTGGTCCGCCAGGCGGGCTTCGAGAAGATCGCGCAGCGCATCGATCCGTGGGGCATCTTCACGGTCAGCCTGGCGCGCAGGGTCGCGTGATGTTCCAGCAGCAGGCCGAAGGCGGCAGCGCAGGCACGGCGCCGCGCATGGACGTTGCCGAAACCCGTCCGTGGGGTTTGGCGCTGGCMTTGCTCTGCGCCATGGGCGTGCTGTTTTTCTCTTCCTACGGCTTCGCCAACTGGCTGGCCAGCTTGCGCGCGGACGTGCCGTATTTCTACTTCGGGTGGGAACGGCATATTCCCTTCGTACCGTGGAGCATCGTKCCGTACTGGTCGATCGATCTGCTCTACGGCCTGTCCTTCTTCCTGTGGCGCACGCGCGCGGCGCTCATCACGCATGCCAGGCGGCTGCTGGCGGCGCAACTGATCTCGGTGGCCTGCTTCATCGCGTTTCCGTTGCGCTTTGCCTTCGAGCGCCCGCCGGCGGACGGCTTGCCGGGCCGTCTGTTTGCGCTGTTGGGCGGCTTCGACAAGCCGTTCAACCAGGCGCCGTCGCTGCATATCAGCTTGCTGGTGATCCTGTGGGTGGCCTATGCCATGCATGCGCGCGGTGCCTGGCGCTGGCTGCTGCATGTGTGGTTCGCGCTGATCGGCATCTCGGTGCTGACCACCTACCAGCACCATGCCATCGATTTGCCGACCGGCTGGCTKGTGGGCTGGTTCTGCGTCTTCCTCTTCCCGCTGGGGCAGGGCGAGCGGCGGGGCGTGGCCGGGCGCGGGGTGCGCACGCGCCAGCTTTCCGTGCGCTACGCCGCCGGCGCCMTGGGGGCCGGCGCGCTGGCGCTGGCGGTGCTGCCAGCCTCGGCCCTGGCGGCGTTGCTGCTTGGCTGGCTGGCGCTGGCGCTGGCCTGCGTGGCAGCGATCTACCGGCGGGGGTTGCCTGCGTTGTTCCAGAAAGGGCCCGACGGCAGCATGCCGATGGCGGCGCGGTGGGTGCTGGCGCCGTACCAGCTTGGCGCCTTTGCCAATTCGCGCTGGTGGACGCGCGGCCGGCMGCAGGCCAGCGAGATCGTGCCCGGTATCTGGGTGGGCCGCTTCCCCGACGCAGGCGGGCTGCGCCGGCTTGGCGCGCAGGCGGTGCTGGACCTGACCGCGGAATTGCCGCGGCTCGCGCCCGCCGGCATCCCCTATCGCTGCGTGCCGGTGCTGGACCTCACCGTGCCGCCGCCCGCGCAACTGGACGAAGCGGTGGCCATACTGGAAGCCTGGCATGGCGAGCGCCGCACGGTGCTGGTCTGCTGCGCGCTGGGCTATTCGCGCAGCGCACTGGTGGCCGCGGCCTGGCTGGCCGCACGCACCGGTGCGCGCGCCGTCGATGAGCCGCTGGCCCTGCTGCGCAAGGGGCGACCGCAAGTGGTGCTGCGCGCGGACAGCGTCGCGGCGCTGGCGGATTTCATCGGCCGCAGGCAGGCGGCGCAGTCTTCGGAAGGAACGGGCCATGGCGAGCGCAATGGATGACGACGGCCTGAACGACGGCGGCAGGCGCGATGCCGCCGCCGCGCACTGGGTGGCGCAGGCCACCGCGGGCGGGCTGGAAGCCGCGACCAGGYTGACATGGGCCGGGCTGGTGCTGGCGCTGATCAACGTACTGCTGGCCGGCACGCTGTCGCCGGCGGGCATGGTCTATCTCGCGCTGGGGATCGTGGCCGCCCTGTCCGGCGCCGTACAGTTGTGGCTGCTCGTGCGCGTCACCATCGATTGCCGGCTGTTCAAGGTGCTGGCCGATGTGATGGCGGATAGCGACGCCGGTGGCCTGGCGGGCAGTAGCGCGCCGCTGGCGGCACTGGATCGCGCGCTGCGGCAGTTGGGCTGGCTGAAGCCCGGCGTCCCCGGCGCCGCCAGCCGGAATCTGGTGGAGCGCGCCCGCGGCGCGCTGCGCTTGCTTCACTGGGCCGCGGTGCTGGCCGCCCTGCAATTGCTGGCGGCGCTGTTGCTACTCCTGCTGAGATAACGTGCAATGTGGATTTCCAAGCTGGTGGCACGCGCCATCATCCTGTTCGCTCGCCTGCTGACGGGCATGCAGGCGCGCTGGAACGGTTGCCTGCCGGCAGCCGTGCAGCGCATCTACTTCGCCAACCACAGCAGCCACGGCGATTTCGTGCTGATCTGGGGTTGCCTGCCGCCGGACCTGCGCTCGTTGACGCGGCCGGTGGCTGGCGCGGATTACTGGGACAAGTCCGCCGTGCGCCGCTTCATCGGGCGGGATGTCTTCAATGCCCTGCTGATCGACCGCACCAAGGGCAGCCAGGGTGGCGACCCGGCTGCCGATCCGGTCGCGCTGATGAAGACAGCGGTACTGCGGGGAGATTCGCTGATCCTGTTTCCCGAAGGCACGCGCAATACCACCGATGAACGGCTGCTGCCGTTCAAGAGCGGCATCTATCACCTGGCGCGCGTGTGCGGCAGCGTCGAGTTCGTGCCGGTGTGGATCGACAACCTCAACCGCGTGATGCCCAAGGGTGAGATCGTGCCGGTGCCGCTGCTGTGCACGGTTACCTTCGGCAAGCCGCTCACCCTCGGCGAGCAAGAGAGCAAGGACGATTTCCTGGCACGTTGCCGTGCCGGCCTGCTGTCGCTGGCGCCGGCGCTGGAGTAGGGACCATKATCCAATCTTATTCKAACGTACTGCGCGAGACGTGGGTGCTGTTCGCCGCGGTGTTCGGCGTGCTGGTACTGGCCTCCGCCGTGACGGCGGTGCTGCGCTGGCGCATTGCCGGAGGCCGCCCGCACGCGGTGATCGACAACCTGGGCGCACGTGTATCCGCGTGGTGGTGGATGATCGGCGTGCTCGGCGTGGCGTTCATGCTGGGGCGCACCGCCATCATCGTGCTGTTCTACCTGCTGTCGTTCTTCGCGCTGCGCGAGTTCGTCACCATCACCACCACCCGGCGCGGCGATCATCGCGCCATCGTGGCCGCATTCTTTGTCTTCCTGCCGCTCCAATATGTACTGGTCTATATCAGCTGGTACGGGCTGTTCTCCATCCTGATCCCGGTCTATGCCTTCCTGATCCTGCCCATCCTGTCAGCGCTCTCGGCCGAGACCACGCGCTTCCTCGAGCGTTGCGCGGGCGTGCAATGGGCGGTGATGATCTGCGTGTTCTGCATATCCCACGTGCCTGCGCTGCTGACCTTGCCGATCCCGGGCTTCGAGGACCGCAACCTGCTGCTGATCGCCTTCCTGGTGATCGTGGTGCAGGGCAGCGACGTCCTGCAATATGTCTGGGGCAAGCTGTTCGGCAAGACCAGGATCGCGCCCTTGCTGTCACCGTCGAAGACCGTAGAAGGCTTTGTCGGCGGCGTGGCCAGCGCTACCGCCCTGGGTGCTTCGCTGTGGTGGATCACGCCCTATGGATCGCCCTGGAAGGCCGGCCTGATCGCGCTGGTGATTGCCTTGATGGGTTTCCTCGGCGGGCTGGTGATGTCGGCCATCAAGCGTGACCGCGGCATCAAGGACTGGGGCCATATGATCCAGGGCCATGGCGGCATGCTCGACCGGCTCGACTCGGTGGTGTTCGCTGCGCCGATTTTCTTCCATGTCACGCGTTACTGGTGGGTGCCCTGAGCCAGTGCACGCGCAAGCATGCGCGGGCGGGCGCAGGCCACGCCGCATGCCGGCGCCGCCGCTGTGCGGCTTCGCCAGCGCAGTGGCGGTTCGGGCTGGTGCGGTGGAGGTGGACCTACGGGGCCATCCTTCCTGGCGTATACCCGGACACGCCGAACCGGGTTCGCGCCGCCTGCCTCGGCATGGGGCGGTACGTGCACCCGGGTGCGTGAAGGATGCTGCCATGGCGGCGCGCGCAGGGCCGTGAAATATGCCGTAGGAAATGTCTGCTCCAGCATTGGCGCAAGACCCTGTAAAATCCTCGCCTACAGGCGCGGCTCGACCCGCCCGGATTGCCCCCTTCCTTCCCTTTGCCGGCCCATCCTCGCCGGCAAAGTCAATTACGAAAGTCATGTCAGAGTCTGATGAAGCCAGAGTAGCCGCGGCGGCGTGGGTCCGTGAGCAGATGGATCGCCACGGCCTCACGCTCGAAGATTTGGTCGAAGCTGGTTGCTTTCCCGCATCGCTGCAGGAGCAGGACGAACCGGACGCCGAAGCGGCAGAGGTCGTGGAGGCGCCACAATCGCTGGCGGTCGCCAGGCCCGCCACGCCCCTTTACCGCAACGCCCTCGGCCAGAGCTGGGACGGCACCGGGGAGCGGCCGGAATGGCTGCAGCGCGCGGTGAACGCCGGGCAGTCGATGGAATTCTTCCGGGTCGAATAGCCCGGGGGACTGGCAGCGGATAACGGCGCGCGCGCCTACTGCGCCGCCGCTTCCACTTCCAGCGCCGTGATCGTCAGCGCGCCATTCACGCGCGCCACGCTGAACCGCACCCGGTCGCCTTCCTTCACCCGCCCGACCATGGCGGGATCCTGCACGCGGAAGATCATCGTCATCGCCTGCATGTCCAGGTTGGCGATAGGGCCATGCTTGATGGTGAGTTTGCCGGCAGCGGCGTCCACTTTGCGGATTTCGCCTTCGGTCATCGGGGCCGGTGCCGCGGCAGTGGCGCTGGCGGTGGCCGCGCCGGTTGCGTCGGCCGCCATCGCGGGCAGCGCGGCCGGGGCGCTCAGCAGCGCGAGCAGGGCGATCAKGGATGTGCTGGGTTTCATGTCGGTTCCTTGTTCCTTGTTCCTTGTTCGTTGGCGTTCGGGGTAATCAGCGCACGCGGATCTGGCCGCGCATGCCGGCGTCGAAGTGGCCCGGTTGCAGGCAGGCGAATGGCACGCGGCCGCCGCGCGTGAAGTGCCAGACCAGTTCGCCGCTCTTGCCGGCATCGAGCGTGACGGCATTGGGGTCKGCGTGTTCCATCTCGGGCATCTTCAGCATGGCGGCGTAGTGGGCCTTGAGGTCGGCGTCGCTGCCGATCACCATCTCATGGCGCAGCCGGCCGGCATTGCGCACCAGGAAACGAATGGTTTCGCCGGCGCGGACGGCGATCTCCGACGGCGTGAAGCGCATGTCGTCGCTCATGTCGATGACAATGGTGCGGCTGACCCTGGACGCATCGCCAGGCTGGCCGATTGCGTCGCCGCCCTCGCTGGCATGGTGTCCGGCATGGTCGCCCGCGGCAAACGCCGGGGACCATGCGAAGACGCTCGCTGCGGCCAGCAGCGCGGCTGCCGCGCGGGATTTCAGTTTGCTCATCGGTCTGGTCATTTGCCTGCGCCTTTTGCCTCGGTGTATTCGAATGCGACCGTGCCCTTGGGGTGGCGGTACCAGCCCGGATCGCGATAGTCGTCGCGGCCGAGCCCTGCGCGCACCTTGAGCACGCTGAACATGCCGCCCATTTCGATGGGCCCGAACGGACCCTGCCCGGTCATCATCGGCAGGGTGTTGTCCGGCAGCGGCATCTCCATGCCGCCCATGTCCGCCATGCCGGCTTCGCCCATCGCCATGTAGTCCGGCACCAGGGCGTTCATGCGCTTGGCCAGGTCCTTCTGCTTGACGCCGATCATGGTCGGCACCTGGTGTCCCATGGCGTTCATGGTGTGATGCGACTTGTGGCAGTGGAAGGCCCAGTCGCCCGGATTGTCGGCCACGAACTCGATCGCGCGCATCTGGCCCACGGCCACGTCCGTGGTGACCTCGGGCCAGCGCGCGGACGGCGGCACCCAGCCGCCGTCGGTGCCGCTGACTTCGAAGCGGTGGMCGTGCAGGTGGATCGGGTGATTGGTCATGGTCAGGTTGCCGAAGCGGATGCGCACCCGGTCGCCCAGGCGCACGGGCAGGCTGTCGATGCCCGGGAACACGCGGCTGTTCCACGTCCACATGTTGAAATCGGTCATCTCCGCCACGCGCGGGGTGTAGGAGCCCGGATCGATGTCGTAGGCCGAGATCAGGAACACGAAGTCGCGGTCCACCCGCATCTGTGCCGGGTCTTTCGGATGCACCACCAGGAAGCCCATCATGCCCATGGCCATTTGCACCATCTCGTCGGAGTGCGGGTGGTACATGAAGGTGCCGGCGTGCTTCATCTCGAATTCGTAGACGAACGTCTTGCCCGGYGGGATATGCGGCTGCGACAGGCCGCCCACGCCGTCCATGCCGGCCGGCAGGATGATGCCGTGCCAGTGCACCGTGGTGTGCTCCGGCAGCTTGTTGGTGACGAAGATGCGCACCTTGTCGCCTTCCACGCATTCGATGGTTGGCCCCGGGCTCTGGCCGTTGTAGCCCCACAGGTGCGCCTTCATCCCCGGGGCGAACTCACGCTCGACCGGCTCGGCCACCAGGTGGAACTCCTTCCAGCCTTGCCGCATGCGCCACGGCAGGGTCCAGCCATTGAGCGTGACCACCGGGTTGTAGGGCCTGCCGGAGGCGGGCTGCAGCGGCGGCTGCGTGGCCGTGCTCGATTGCAGCGGTGCCTCGGGCAGCATCGCCGCGCCGGCGCGCGACACCAGCGCCGCGCCGAGCATGGCGGCGCCGGAGCCATGCAGGAATTGTCGTCGGGTGACCATGTTCAGTTTCCTTTGGGCAGGGCTGCGCTTTCCGGGCGGGCGGCGGCCACGGAAGACGGTGCGGAGGGCAGGGAAGGCGGGCGCGCCGGAGCCGCTGCGGCCGGTGGCCTGGCTGGCGCGCCTGCGCCGTCKGGCAGGCGGCCGCCAAGCGCGGCCTGCAGCTCGGTTTCGGCCAGCCAGTATTCGCGCAGCGCGTCGAGGTAGCCATTGACGGCGTTGACCTGCTCGCGCGCGTCCGACAGCAGCTCGAACACGCTGAGCAGCATGCCGTTGTAGCGCAGCAGGGCTTCGTCGGAGATGCGCTTGCGCAGCGGTACCACCTCGTCGCGGTAGTGCCGCGCGATRTCGTAGCGGGCCTGATAGCCGGCGTAGCTCTCGCGGACTTCCGAGCGGGCGTTGATCGCGTTTTCCGCCAGCCKGCTGGCCGCCTGCATATAGACCGCCTCGGCGCGCGCCACGCGCGCGCCGCCCCAGTCGAACAGCGGGATCTCGAGATTGATGGCATAGCCGCTTTCGGTGGGCTTGGCCGTTTCGGAGTTGCGCAGGTAAGCCACGTCGATCACGCTGATGAAACGCGTGGCGCGCGTGAGGCCGAGCGAACGCGCCAGGCTCTCCAGCTGCACGCGGCCGGCCTGCAGGTCCAGGCGATTGCCTACTGCATAGCCTTCGAGGTCGGCGAGTGCGGGGCGCGCCTTCGGCAGGTCTGGCAGGCGCTCCGGCAGGCGGTACTGCGCGCCGCTGCCCCACAGGCCGAGGCGGCGCGTCAATTGCTCGCGTGCCGCCAGCGCCTGCTGGCGCGCACGGGCGAGCTGGGTGGTGGCGTCGGCATAGAAGGCCTGTTCGCGTGCATGGTCCAGGGAGCTGACGTTGCCCGCGCGCGCAAGATCGCGGGCGAACAGCGCGCCGGTCTCGGCCGCGTGCCTGACCTGTTCGGCATAGCGCACCGCCTGTTCCGCGGCGACMGCGTTGACGAAGGCCTTGCGTGTTTCGAATGCATGCCGCAGGAGGCTGTCGGCCACCGCCAGCCGGGTCTGCGCAAAGCGGTCCTGCTCGATGCGCGCCGCCAGCGGCAGCGTCAGCAGGTTGACCAGGCCCACCGCGATGGCGCGTTCGATCTTCAGGTCGTCGCCCTGGCGCGTGCGGCTGAAGGAGAAGCCGGGATTGGGCAGGCGCGTGGCCTGCACGTATTCGGCCTCCGAGATGCCGAGTTCGGCGAATGCGGCCTGCAGGCCAGCGTTGTTGAGCAGCGCGACCTGCACCGCGCTGTCTGCATCKAGCGGCTGCGCCAGCAGCGACCGGGTGCGCTGGTAGGCGTCGGCGCGCTCCTGGTCGGAGCGGATMCACAGCGCGTCCGTGCCCAGCCGTTCGCGCGCAGCAGTGGCAGCAGTGCCGAAGCCGCCGTCGTCGCTGAAGCTGGCGCAGCCGGCCAGCAGCAGGGCGCAAGTAGCCACGGCCGCCCGCAAGCACCCTGGAATGGAKAGAAACATGCGGCTTCCTCAGTGATGGCGGGCGTGGCCGCCGGKAGCGGACGCGCTGCCGCCGCCGTTGCCTGGCGCTGCCGGCCCTGGCGTGGCTGCGGGGGCATCGGATGCCTTTGCGGGGAGCGCGCCTGGTGCTACCTGCGCATTGGTCTGGCGCCAGGGCGCCACGGCCTGGGCCTGGAATGGCAGGTAGCCAGCCAGGACGTCCAGCGATGGCAAGGACGGCACGGGTGCGCCGGGATCGAGTGGATCGGCGGGCGCGGCCGGGCTGGAGGCGGCGTTGGCGCTGGCGCCGCTGCCGGGCTGKGCCGATGACAGGGCCGGCCCGAGCAGCAGGCACGCTGCCGCCATAAAGCGGACGAAATGCATGACAACCTCAGTGTTCGTGGATTGCGCCATGGTCGGCGCGGGGCAAGACGAACCTCAGCGAGCGTGCGATKGACGCACCTCGGGTGTCAGCAGCGTGCGGCGGGGGGACGGTCGGAGGGAGCGGGGAGAAAACCCGAGAAGGCCGCGAGCGCGGCCTGGGGGGCAGCGTGGCCGTGGCTGGCCAGCGCGAGTTCGGGCAGCACGGTGGGCATTACCGCGCCGAGCGCGCATGCCGAGCATGCGCTGCAAGTGCCGTTGGCGCCGTGCCCGGCGTGGTGGCTCTTGGCATGGTGATCGGGATGGGCCGGGTGGGCGGCGGCATCCGCCATATCGTCCACGTCGTGCGGCGCGGCCGTCGTTTCCTCGCAGTGCGCGCCGGCATGGCCGGCCAGGGCCGCTTCCGCCTGTGACTTCATGGCGGCGTGGCGCAGCATCATGGAGTCGATGGCCGGCGAATCGGCCGGCATGAGCGCCCCGGGCGATGCCTGGATCGACTGCGCCGTGCTGCACACCATCATGACTGCCGCCGCGATACCCTGTGCGGGCAGCGCGATCATGGCAAGACACAGCAGGAAGCAGCTCAGGAGGCGTTTCATCGAGGCCGGGCGAAAATGGATGCGGTATTGTACCTGCATTGAAAGCCGCGCGACCATGACGCCAACATGACAATGCTGACATCTTCGGCCATCGTTGCGAATCCTCGTATAGCGTGTCGGTGTGTTGCGAGCGGCGCGAGGGATGGTGGACAGCCGCTGGCTGGCCAGGAGTGAATGGAAATGCGCATACTGATTGTGGAAGACGAGCCCAAGGCGGGGGATTACCTGCGCAAGGGCCTGGGTGAATCCGGCTTCGTGGTGGACCTCGCGCGCGACGGCGTGGACGGGCTTGCCCACGCGCGCGGGCAGGAGTACGACCTCATCGTGCTCGATGTCATGCTGCCTGGMATGGACGGCTGGAAGGTGTTGCAGGAGCTGCGCCGCGAGCGCGATACGCCGGTGCTGTTCCTCACCGCGCGCGACGAACTGTCAGACCGCCTCAAGGGCCTGGAGCTCGGCGCGGACGACTATATGGTCAAGCCCTTCGCCTTTGCCGAACTGGTCATGCGCATCCGCACCATCCTGCGGCGCGGACCGCTGCGCGAGAGCGAACTGATCGAGGTGGCGGACCTGCAGATCGACACTGTCAAGCGCCGCGTCACGCGCGACGGGCAGAAGCTCGAACTGACCTCCAAGGAGTTCACGCTGCTGCAATTGCTGGCGCGCCGCCGTGGCGAAGTGCTGTCGCGCTCGCTGATCGCCTCCCATGTGTGGGACATGAACTTCGACAGCAACACCAATGTCGTCGATGTCTCCATCCGGCGCTTGCGCGCCAAGGTCGACGATCCTTTTCCCCGCAAGCTGATCCATACCCGTCGCGGCATGGGCTACGTGCTCGAGGACGAGGATACGCAATGATCCGGGCGTCATGATGCGTTCCGTGCTGCGCCTGCCCGCTTCGCTCACTGCCCGCATGGCGCTGGCCTATGGCGCGGCGACCGTGGCCATTCTGGTGGCGGTGGGCACCTACCTGGCCAGCGCGCTCGCTACCCAGTTGCAGGAGCGCGACGAAGGCGAACTGGTCGGCGAAGTGCTGCTGGTGCGCCATCTGCTGCGCGAAGTCAGCACCGAAGCCGAGGTCCGCGCCGACACGCATCGCTTCGCCGATCTCGCGCTCGGCCACGAAGGCCTGATCCTGCTGGTACGTGGCAGTCAGGGCGAGCCCCTGGTGACGCTCAATCCGCGCCATGAGCCGGTGCCGGTACTCCCGGTGCTGCCGGCCACCGCGGCGCCGGACAAGACGCTGCTGCGGACCTGGTACCCCCGCAACGGCGTGGCCTCGCGCGGCATCGCCGCGCTGGGCCAGCTCGGCGATAGCGAACGCACCGTCGAGATCGTGGTGCTGCGCGATGCCGGCTACCGTGTCGCCTTGATGAAAGCCTACCAGTCGCAGATGCTGTGGGCGACGCTGTGCGGGGCCGCGGTGGCGGCCGGCCTTGGCTACCTGCTGGCGCGGCGCGGCCTGCGGCCGCTGCGGCGCATGGCCGAAGACGCCTCCGCCGTKACCATGAGCAGGCTCGCCACGCGTCTCGACGCCGGGCAGGCACCCACCGAGCTGCGCGCGCTCGTCGACGCGCTCAACGACATGCTTGCCCGTCTGGAAGACAGCTTCCACCGGCTCTCAGAGTTCTCGGCCGATCTGGCGCACGATTTCCGCACCMCGATTAGCAACCTGATCGGCCAGACCCAGGTCACGCTCGGCCACAGCCGCCCGGTGCAGGAATACGAAAACCTGCTCGAGTCCAACCTGGAAGAATACGAGCGCCTCGCCCGCATGATCGAGAACATGCTGTTTCTCGCCCGCGCCGATCACGCACAGGTCGCCATGAAGGTGCGCGCGCTGGATGCGCGCGCMGAACTCGACAAGGTAGCGGAGTATTTCGAGGCCGTGGCCGCGGACCGCGACATCAAGGTGCGGCTGGCCGGGCACGGCATCGTGCGTGCCGACCAGACCCTGCTGCGGCGCGCCGTGACCAACCTCGTGGAAAACGCCTTGCGACACGCCCCCGCCRGCAGCGCCGTCGACATCCGCGTGACGGCCGACAGTGCCGCCACCACCATCCGGGTCGGCAACGGCGGCGCGGGCATCGCGCCGGACGCGCTGCCGCATGTGTTCGGCCGCTTCTACCGCGGCGATCCCGCGCGCAGCAACTCTTCCACTTCCACCGGGCTGGGGCTGGCGATCGTCGACACCATCATGCGCCTGCATGGCGGCCGCGTCAGCGCGCGCAGCCGTCCCGGGGAGACGGTGCTGGAGTTGTCGTTTCCGGTAGCGAACCCCTCGGCGGAACGCGCCAGCGGGTAGGCCGCCTTGCGGCGGCGCGCGGCCTGCGGACCGGCTGCGCGCTCTGCGCGCCATGCGGCAGGACCATCCTCATGGCCCTGCGCCACGACTTCGGCTACGGCACGATCAGCCTTCCGGGAGTGCCGGCGCCATTGGCGTGCCGGCTCCGGCTTCCTCCCGCTCCTCCTTCTCCTCGTTCTCCTCCTTCTCCCACTCATCGCGCCGGTGCGCCAGCCGGTAAAGCACCGGCAGCACCAGCAGCGTCAGCGCGGTGGAAGACAAGATTCCCCCGATCACCACCGTKGCCAGCGGCCGCTGTACCTCGGCCCCGGTGCCGGTGGCGATCGCCATCGGGATAAAGCCGAGCGAGGCCACCAGCGCGGTCATCAGCACAGGGCGCAGGCGGGTGAGGGCGCCGGTGTGGATGGCCTCGTCCAGGCCCTTGCCTTCTTCGCGCAGGCTGCGGATGAAGGAGAGCATCACCAGGCCATTGAGCACCGCGACCCCCGACAGCGCGATGAAGCCGACCGCGGCGGAGATGGACAGCGGAATGCCGCGCAGCCATAGCGCGAGGATGCCGCCGGTGAGCGCGAAGGGGATGCCGGTGAAGACGAGCAGGCCGTCGCGCATGTTGCCGAACATGGCGAACAGCAGCACGAACACCATCAGCAGTGCCACCGGCACCACGATCTGCAGGCGGGTGGTGGCGGACTGGAGTTGCTCGAAGGTGCCGCCCMAGGTAACCCAGTAGCCAGCCGGGATCTTGATCTGGCGGTCCAGCGCAGCCATGGCTTCGGGGACGAAGCTGCCGACGTCGCGGCCGCGCACGTTGGCGCTGACGACGATGCGGCGCTTGCCGTTCTCGCGCGAGACCTGGTTGGGGCCGGGCGCGAGCGTGAGCGTGGCGATCTCGCCGAGCGGGATGTAGCTGGTGGGGGCGGCCTCTGCGTTGCGCGCGGCGCCGCCCCTGGGCAGCGGGATGGGCAGGCGGCGCAGGGCTTCGACGTCGGCGCGGATGCCTTCGGGCAGGCGCACGCCGATATTGAAGCGGCGGTCGCCCTGGAAGAAGATGCCGGCGTCGCGTCCGCCCACGGCGATGGCGACGGTGTCCTGCACATCGGTCATGTTCAGGCCGTAGCGTGCCGCGCGGGCGCGATCGACATCCACCGTGAGCACCGGCAGGCCGCTGGTCTGCTCGACCTTGACCTCGGCGGCGCCGGAGATCGCCTGCAGTACGCCGGCGACTTTCTGCGCGGTGTCTTCCAGTACCTGGTTGTCGTCGCCGAAGATCTTGATGGCGACATCGCTGCGCACGCCGGAGATCAGTTCGTTGAAGCGTAGCTGGATCGGCTGCGAGAACTCGTACTTGTTGCCAGGGATGGTTTCCAGTTCGGCTTCCATCTGCGCCAGCAGTTGCTCGCGCGGCTTGCGCGGATCGGGCCACTGCGCGCGCGGCTTGAGCATGATGTAGCCGTCGGAGGCGTTGGGCGGCATGGGGTCGGAGGCGATCTCGGCAGTGCCGGTGCGGGCGAAGACGCGTTCGATCTCGGGGAATTTCGCCTTCAGCCGGGTCTCGATCTGCTGCTGCATGGCGACCGACTGGGTCAGGCTGGTGCCGGGTATGCGCAGCGCCTGCACGGCGAAATCGCCTTCGTTCAGGTTGGGAATGAACTCGCTGCCCAGGCGCGTGGCGAGCAGGCCGCTGAGCAGCACCGCGACGGCGGCGAACGTCAGCACCACGGGCGTGTTGGCGATGCTCTTGCCGAGCAGGGGGGCATAGGCGCGCTTGGCCCACAGCATGAGGCGGTTTTCCTTCTCGGCGACCTTGTCGCCGATGAACAGCGCCACCGCGGCCGGCACGAAGGTGACGGACAKGATCATCGCGCCGACCAGCGCCAGCACCACGGTCATGGCCATGGGATGGAACATCTTTCCTTCCACGCCGGTGAGCGCGAAGATAGGGATGTACACGATCATGATGATGAGCTGGCCAAAGACCAGCGCGCGGCGGGCCTCCTTCGATGCGGCGAAGACTTCGTGAAAGCGCTCGCTGCGCGTGAGCGGCCTGCCGTGGTGCTGCTGGGCATKGGCCAGGCGGCGCACGCAGTTCTCCACGATGACMACKGCGCCGTCGACGATGATGCCGAAGTCCAGCGCGCCGAGGCTCATCAGGTTCGCGCTGATCTTGTAGGTCACCATGCCGGTGAAGGTAAACAGCATGGACAGGGGGATCACCAGGGCCGTGATCACGGCTGCGCGCAGGTTGCCGAGGAACAGGAAGAGGATGACGATGACCAGCACCGCGCCTTCGACCAGGTTCTTCTTGACGGTGGCGATGGCGCGATCCACCAGCAGGGTGCGGTCATAAACCGTGACGGCCCTGACGCCTTCCGGCAGCGAGCGGTTGATGGCCTCCATACGCTTGTCCACCGCCTGCGATACGGCCCGGCTGTTCTMGCCGATCAACATGAAGACGGTGCCGAGCACGACTTCGCGCCCGTTGTCGGTGGCGGCACCMGTGCGCAGTTCGCGCCCGATGCCTACGTCGGCGAGGTCGCGGATGCGGATCGGCTGGCCTTGCGCGCTGCCGACGATGATCTCGCGGATATCGTCGACCGACCTGACCTGGCCTGGTGCGCGCACCAGGTACTGCTCGCCGCGCCGCTCGATGTAGCCGGCGCCCACGTTAGCGTTGTTCTTCTCCAGCGCGGCCACCACGTCCTGCAGGCTCAGGCCATAGGAAGCCAGCCGCTCAGGGCTGGGCGCCACSAGGTAYTCCTTGGCGAAGCCGCCGATSGAGTTGATCTCGGTCACGCCGGGCACGGTGCGCAGCTGTGGCTTGATGACCCAGTCCTGGATCTCGCGCAGGTCGGTGGGCGTGTAGGCGCTGCCGTCGGGCTTCCTGGCGCCGTCTTCGGCTTCCACGGTCCACAGGTAGATCTCGCCCAGGCCGGTCGAGATCGGGCCCATCTGCGGGGCCACGCCGGGCGGGAGGTTGCGCGCGGCCTCCTGGATGCGCTGGTTGACGAGCTGGCGCGCGAAGTAGATGTCAGTGCCGTCCTTGAAGATCACCGTCACCTGCGACAGCCCGTAGCGCGACAGCGAGCGCGTCTGTTCCAGCCCCGGCAGGCCGGACATCGCGGTCTCGATCGGGTAGGTGACGCGCTGCTCGGTCTCGAGCGGCGAATAGCCAGTTGCGGCGGTGTTGACTTGCACCTGCACGTTGGTGATGTCGGGCACGGCGTCGATGGGCAGCCGGCTGTAGTTGTAGACGCCGAGCGCGGCCATGGCGAATACGGCGAGCAGCACCATCCAGCGCTGCGCGATGGCGAAGCGGATAAGTCGTTCGAACATGAGGGTCTCCGCCTTAGTGGCTGTGCTCGGCGCCGGCCTTGCCGAGCTCTGCCTTGATCACGAAGCTGTTGCCTGCCACGTATTTCCAGCCGGTCCTGAGGCCATGCGTGATCTCGACCAGCTTGCCGTCGCTGCGGCCGGTCTTGACCKGCTGGGCCAGGAAGCCGCCCGGCACGACGACGAACACCACCTGCTGGTCGCCGTTGCTCTGCAGCGCCTGCGCGTCGATGGCGACCGGCACGTCGGCGCTGGAATCGGTGACGGCCACGGTGACGAACAGCCCMGGGCGCCAGGCCATCTTCGGGTTGGGCAGCGTGACGCGTGCCGTGGCGGTACGGGTCTGCTGGCCGAGCAGGRAGCCGACGTAGGACACCTTGCCGCCGGCCTTGCCGTCGAAGGCCGTGGAGGCAATCCGCACCTTCTCGCCGACGCGCACGCGGTCCAGATCCTTGGGCGCGATCACGAACTCGGCCCATACGCTGCTGAGATCCGAGATGGTGAAGACATTGGCGTCCGCCGCCACGGCTTCGCCGAGCGCGAGGTGCTTCTCCACCACGGTGCCGTCGAATGGCGCCCGCAGCTCGAAGCGGTTCAGTGCGCGCGCATTGCCCGCGTTGCCACTGGCACCGATGGCGGTGAGCTTCTGCGTGGCGTTCTGGGTGGCGATGCGGGCTTCCTGCAGCGCGGTGCGCGCCGCAAGATAGTCCTGTTCGGCCGAGATCCTGTCCTCCCACAGCTTTTTCTCGCGGCGGAAGGTGGATTCGGCGAGTTMCAGGCGCTTCTGCGCGGCCAACAGTTCGCTGCGCTGGTCCGACAACACGGTGCTGGCCAGCACCGCCAGCAGGTCGCCCTTCTTCACCTGCTGGCCGAGGTTGGCGGAGACATTTTCCACCACGCCGGCCACGCGTGGCACCACGTGGGCGGTGCGGTCCTCGTTGAAGCGGATCTCGCCGGGGAAGGCAACGGTGCCTTCGATACGCGCCGGGCCGGCGCTCTGCAATGCCAGCCCCGCGCCCTGGATCTGCTCTGGCGTCATCTCGATGCGACCTTCCTCCCTGGCCAGCTTGATGGCAAGCGGTGCACTCGCACCTGGCAACGTCACGTCCAGGCGGGCTTCGAAAGCATGGGGCTCGTCGATKGCGCCTTCGCTCTGCAGATAGGACTGCGCTGGCCTGAAGGCGAGGGTTTCGGCCTCGCCGGTGAGCCGCAGCAAGCGTCCGGAGATCTTGACGCTGCCGGGTGCGACCGGCTTGCCTGCCTGCGCGGCCCAGACATGCATGCGCGGCGCGTCCTGGCCGGCGGCGCCTTCGGCCACCAGCACTTCGACCGTGGCGTCGCCCTGGCGGAACAGCTGGCCGCCGTTGGGGCCGGTGGTGCTGGCGTGGTGTTCGGCGTCGCCGTGCGCGTCCGCGTCGTCGTGCGCSGCGCCGGGCCTGGCGCCGTGATGCTCGTTGTCATTGTGGGCGGCAGCCTCGGCATGGGTGCCGCTGCCGTGCCCGTGTCCGTCCGCGCCGCCGTTGCCACGCCCGACGAAAATCAGCGCCGCGCCGGCCAGCGCGCCGCCGGCCAGGATGATGGCGACGGCCGTTTTCTGCTTGGTGTTCATTGCCATGATGGAATTCCTTTTGAGCCCTGACGGCGCTAGCGGCCGAGAATGCGGTCGATGGTGGTGGCGGCCTGGTAGGCGCTGGCGACCACGCCGAGATAGCGGATGCGTGCCTGGAACCACGTACGCTGCGCATCGAGCACGTCGAGGAAGTTGAACTTGCCGGCTTCGAAGCCGCGCGTGGCTGCTGTCGGCCGCAATCCGGTGATGCCTTCGACCTGGCGGCATGTGTACTCGCTGGCTGTCAATGGCGGCCCCGACAGCGGTTTCCGGTCGACCGCATCCACGTTGAGCGTGGTGGGTCTGAGCGGAATCGGCAAATCGACCGCCCTGGAATCCATTTTGCGGCTTTACCCGCAGGCAATCCGGCACMGGAGGTATCGCGGGAAGGAACTGATCCAGGTTCAGATTCCATGGCTCAAGGTCGAGTGTCCGTTCGACGGTTMGCTGTCCGGCTTGTGTCACGCGTTCTTCCGGGCATTGGACCGTGCAATTGGCGAAGACCGGTATGCGAGGCGCTACCGCTCTGTCAAGGGCATCGTGCAGCTCGTGCATCAGATCGAGCAGATCGCCAGCACGCACTTCGTCGGCGTTMTGATCATCGATGAACTGCAGCATTTGCGCGCCGCGAAAACGGGCGGGAAGGACAACATGCTGAACTTCTTCGTCAACCTGATCAACAGCATCGGCATCCCGGTCGTGTTCGTCGGCACGAACTCGATGATCGAACTGTTTGCCGATGTGATGCGCAACGCGCGACGAGCGACAGGGCTGGGGCTAAGCGATTTCAGGCAGCCGAAGGCCGATGATCCTGCATGGGCGCTGCTGGTCGAGGCGGCATGGCAGTATCAATGGGTGCGCCAGGTCGAGCCATTGACGTTGGAGATGCGCGCGGTACTGTATGACCTGACGCAGGGCGTGACGGATTTTCTGATCAAACTACTGGTGCTTGCCCAGCGACACGCGATCCATACCGGTGAAGAACGACTGACAGTCGGATTGCTGCGCACGATTGCTGATACGCGCATGCAGTTACTCAAGCCTGCGCTCGGTGCCCTGCGCAGCGGCGACGCGCAACGGATGGCGCAATTCGAAGACCTGCTTCCGGCCGACAGTCAGATCGCTGCGATGATGGGCACGCAAGACCGGCATGCAATGGTCTCGACCCGGCTATCCGTTCTTCACGCCTTGCGGCGGCCCGAAGCCAGTCACGTTACGGCATCGGAAAAAGACGTCGAGTCAGAGCCGTCCGCGGCGACCGGCGCGKGCGAGCCAGAACTCGTMGCGACGTCGGAAGCGAGCCGCCTTGCCGCGTGMGAAGATCCGCTTGCCGCGCTCCGGGAGGCGGGATGGGTGTCGTCTGACGTGTTGGAGTTTTCCGCCGTCTATGCCGCTTCATGATAGTCCTCCGGGACGTGTCCCAGCGTTGGGCGCGTCGTGCCGTTTGAGCAGCCGCCGCCTGGAGCGACGATAGGGCTGCTCGACCTCCAGTGTTTGATATTGCATGCCGAGTCTTCTGTTTTTCGCCCCCTCGCTACCTGACGAGACAATTCAGTCGCGCGTCGCGCGGCATCACGTCCTGTCCGGGAACCGAACCGAGGCGGACACGTTTCTCGATCTGTTCGACAGCGCGCCGTTTGCGCTGGAGCAGATCGTTCCGCCCGGGCTGGCACGGCTMGCCGCTCGCCTGTCAGACGACTCAGAGGCGGCACTCAGGATGCTTCTCATGCAGAACACCTTGCTTCCACTCTTTGCCCCCTTTCTTGGCGAGGGCAGTGATGCGCAGAGTGGTTCGCTCACTGCAGAGGCGGCATTGAGCCGGTTGCCACGCCGCGTTGTCGGAATGCACGGCGAAGCACAGTTATGCACAGCCTGCGTGGTGGAAGACGTCCGCGACCATGGGATGGCGTATTGGCGCCGCGCGCACCATGTCCCCGGCGTTAGCGTGTGCTGGAAACATCGGCTGACTCTCCTATCGAGTTGCCCGGGTTGCCGCAGACCATTTCAATTTCACAATCGATTGTTGCGGCAACCCTGGCACGCATGCCCGTGCGGGTGGCAGGCCGTTGCGTGGGAAAAGTCGGGCCCATTGGCCGAAACGGTCGCGCTCGATTATGCACTCTTCGCGCACGATCTTCTCGAGCGGCCGCTCGATCGAACGACCTCTGAATGTCTGAGGGCAACATACAGGTATCGCATCCGCGAACTGGGTTTCGCCTACGGTACGGGGCTCCGTATACGGGATTTTCAGGCCCATCTGATCGAAGAATTGGGCGACGCGTTTCTTGCCTCGGTTGATCCCGCATATGCTGCGCGAAGGATGCGCTTCTGGTTGCGTTTCTCGCCGCAAGGTGGCGCTGCGGCGTGGGACATGCCCATTACGCGGCACCTGCTGCTGTCACTGTTCCTGTTCAAGACCCGCGACCGGTTTGCGTTGAGTCTGCAACGTATCGAGGCGGACGCCCCCCTACCAGTCCGGCGCACAAGATCCGCGGCTGATAGTCCTGATTTGTCCGCTGAGACGGGTGCGTCAATGCTCAGGGCTGTCCATCGAAGCCGGATTCAGGCCGAGCTCGCCCGTCATCCGGCCATCACCATTGAAGACCTCTGGCGCAAGGCGCATCGTGCCACGGCATGGCTGTACGACCACGACCGGGCGTGGCTCTCCAGAGCGGTGTCGCTACCATTGGAGGTGGCGACGCCGCCGGCGGACGTCGCGACGGCGGTTTCGCCGGACGACGCAATTTTCGCGGCAAAGGTTGATGCAGTTGCGGCCGACGTCTTCGCCGCGGGAGGAAAGCCTAAACAGGTGACAAAGAGTCGACTATTTGAGGGTCTTCCTCGGCGCCTCACGGACATTGCCCCGCATCGAGCGCGTTACCCCATTACACTGGCACGCATAGCGGATAACCGCGAATCCACGTGGCACTTCCGGGCGCGCCGAACGTGGTGGGCATATGGCGTGCTCGGAACGCGTGGCGAGCCGCTATCTGTCAACAACGCGGCCGTTCTGTCGGGCGTAGGGTACGAAGCAGTCCGGGCKATCGTCGAACATTGTGGATGGGCGCCGCTGTTGCAGCGTGCGGCTCAGCTCGATGTGATGGTGCAGTTGGCCGCAGCCGGCATTTCGCGCCAGTGGGATGGCCCACCAGAATTGCACGGACGCGCAGTCGGGGGGAGAGGCTATCAGCGCGGGCGTCTTGCCGTTTTCAACATTCACGATTGACGGGCTGCAAGCGGCCAGTTTGCGACGTCCAGCKACGCCATATGGAAGTCCGCTTTCCCTCCCAAAACAGCCATCGGGTCAGCGGCCTGGTGATGAACGCTTGCGACTGATCCGAGCAKATCGCCGGCAATGTACAGAAGCTGTCGAGTTTCCGTCGTGTTGTGCATGATTCAGACCACGTCTATCGGCTAGCCCCCCTCTAAATCCGGGTTGACTCGTTTGCCTCCAAACGCGAATGTCTTGGCTAAACCTGTCCCCTAGAGAGCGCGAATGCGGCTGCAATCTGTTTCGATCCGAAATTTCCGATGCTAGGTCGAGATCCACGTCACGAAGCCCAAAGAGGACAGCAAGCGCATCTGGGACCAGATCGAACCGCATCTGCCTCTCTTCGCGCTGTTTCAGAGCGATCGCAGCAGCCGGGATTCGGATGGCGAGGTGCAGAATCCAATGAAAGCCGCTGTCGCCGCTGCGATCGCGGAAGTGCAGGACGACATCGAACGCATTCAGTTGAAGGTGCGTGAAAAAGCTGAACAAATCGCCAGAACCACACACGAAGCACTGAGGACCATCGATCCGAATCTTGCCAGGGAACTGACACCTMAATTTGCACCRCCKACGGCATCCAAATGGACCGGCCTCTTCTCCGTAAGTCTCGATACTGATGACGGCATTGCGCTGAACAAGCGTGGCAGCGGGGTTCGCCGCCTCATTTTGGTTAGCTTCTTCAAAGCCGAGGCAGTACGCAGACTGCGCAGTGGCACCACTCGCAATATCATTTATGCGATMGAGGAGCCTGAGACGGCCCAGCGACCCAACAACCAGCGCATTCTCATCGAGTCGTTCAAGGCCCTAGCAAGTGAACCGGGGTGCGAGATCATTCTCACCACCCATAGCCCAGGTTTTGCTTCCGAACTGCCCACGGAAAGTATCCGTTTCGTGACGCGCAACGACGGTTTGAATCCGCGGATCCAGGCAGGTGCGGACGTCTTTGGCAACGTCGCAGAGACGCTCGGTGTCGTCCCACGCGGTTCCAGCGGACCACCGAAGGACGATCGGACAGATCGGACCGACCACATCACGGAAACGGGTCTGCCTGATAGAGTACGTGGGACGATTCCGAGTAGTCTCGACTCGKGTGCGAAACCGCCCTGCGGAAAAGCGCGCCCAGCTAGCCCTACTTTCGCATGGTCGGTGTTGTTCCGCGGCGGCGCCGAGTCGGAATGCCGCGTAGATACTKGATTTCGCTTGATTCTCTGGTTCGGAGATGCTACATGAAAGAACATGCACATCTTCGAACGAGAAGTCAACGGGCATCGCTACCGTATTGCCGCGCAGTCGGTGTGG
Organism: Cupriavidus sp. 05T41; assembly: GCF_056396525.1. Taxonomy (NCBI): domain Bacteria; kingdom Pseudomonadati; phylum Pseudomonadota; class Betaproteobacteria; order Burkholderiales; family Burkholderiaceae; genus Cupriavidus; species Cupriavidus sp. 05T41. Next base: position 79,906 of record NZ_JBFTLQ010000009.1, on the reverse strand, counting down.
GACGCGGAGCGGGGCCGTTCCGTCGCGCGCCAAGTCGTGCTGGGACCGGCCGAGCCGCCGCGAGTTGCTGATCTGAGCGCGACCCAGACGGTGGGCACGCGCGGGGTCGGCGACGTCGGAGCCTTGATCTGGGTGGCCGAGCAGCTGGACTTGGTCGGGCAGATTGATCGCGCGTGCGTAGGGGTTGGCGCCAAGGATGGCCCGTCGGTGGGTGAGTTGGCGGTGGCTGTGGCGATTCAGCGTGCGTGTGCGCCGGGACCCAAGTGCGAGCTGGGTGATTTTCTGGACGCGAGTTTGCCGCGGCTGTCGTGTTTGCCGGGGTCCGCGTTCACCGGTCAGGCCTTTCATCGCGTCGCGCAGCAGGTGACCGATGAGCAGTTGGAGCAGGCTCAGGTGGCCATCGCGAAGGCCGCGGTGGCCCGCTTCGAGCTGTCCGCCGACGTGCTCGCGTTCGATACGACCAACTTCGATACCCACATCGACACGCAGACGCCCGGCGAACTGGCCCGGCGAGGTCACGCCAAGAGCAAGAGAAGCGACCTGCGTGTCGTCGGGCTTGGCGTCCTGGTCAGCGAGACGGGGCATGTGCCGTTGTTGTATCGGGCGTATCCCGGCAACGGCTCGGACCAGGCCGTGCTCGCGGCCTGCCTGGGTGGATTGGCGCAGTTGCACGAGGCACTCGACAGTGGTGAGGGCCGCGAGCGGCCGGCGCAGCGCACGGTGGTACGAGACGGCGGGTTCTGGAGCCCGCAACTGGAACTCGATCTCGATGCCGCCGGCTACCACAGCCTCATCTCGTTGCCACTGGGGCACAAGGCCGCAGAGGAGGCGCTGCAGATGGCGGCGCAGCGCGGCGCGATGAAGCCGCTGTCGGGAAAGCTCAGCGACGTGCGGGCGGCGCGAGTTCGGACCACGGTCGGCGAGTTGGACCGCACGCTCGTCGTGGTGGAGAGCCAGGAGTTGCTGGCGGGCCAGAAACGCGGGATCGCGGTGGCGCTGCGCAAAGCGAAGGTGGAACTGAACACGCTGGAGGGGTTGATCGAAAAGGGCCGCATCACGCGCAGCCGGCTGGAGCTGCGGGTCAAGAAGGCGCTCGCTCGGGAACACCTGTCKAGCTTCGTCGCGACCACCATCGCCGGCAGCGAAGCGGTACCGACCTTGCATTGGCACGTCGATGCCACGTTGCGCCGCGAACTGGAGAGAACGCGGCTGGGCAGGCGGGTGCTGTGTACGGATCGGCACAACTGGAGCACCGGGCGAATCGTTTCCGCCTTCCGAGGACAGTGGAACGTCGAGGAGCTGTTCCGCAGGGMGAAGAAAGGCGGCGTGGTTCCCTGGGGACCGTCACACCAGTGGGCCGATGGATCGTTGCGTCTGCATACCTTCGCGACGGTGCTTGGCCTGATGCTCGTGAGCTTGGCGCGGATGGCGCTGAGGACCGACGCATCGGCGCGCCGGATGATGGAAGGACTGGCCGAGATCAAGGTGACGCTGGTGAAGACGAAGACCGGGGCAGCGGGACGACGGCCAACGGCGATGCTGGCACCGGACCTCACGTCCGAGCAGCGCCGCGCCGTGAAGGTCTTCGAGTTGCAGAGGTGGGCACCACCATTATTTCATGTATGACATCCGAGCCCATTCAGTCATGATTCACGGGCCAAGAGCCGCCGATCCAGCCTTGCTTTGCGAAAGTAGGGCTAGCGCCTGGTCAAGGCAGCCTTGATTGCGTGTCCTCGACTGGCACAATGTCCGTTGTCTCGACGCGTTGGGTCCGGTCGCTCTGACGTACGTCTGTACGCAGAACAAAATCCTCGCTCGGACAATACCAATCAGTGATCTGGCTGATCGCTGACCTGGCCGTACCAACTTCACCCAGGAACTCCATGGACCCGAGCGACGTACGCTTCTCGTAGGTAATTGGAAAGCACGCCTTGGGACCAAATGCGGTTTCGATCAACTCGCTTCGTCCTACTCGGCGCGGGCCAATTGAGACCGTGGCCGCTGGCGCATGGAGTTCGGCAAACTCCACGCCTGAGTCGCGAGCGTAGATCTTGAGCGAAACGCTGGACCTGATTTCCGCGCCGTCGAGCAACAAGCCTTCATGGAACTGGACACCCGCATAGCTGACAATCCCACTCGCTATGGACTCTGAGGTTCCGTAGGCACGGGCATAGTACCCCGACGCGTTGATTTCCCCGCGCGTTTGAATCTGAACCGCCGKAGAGGCGCCAAGGGGGGAAACGGCTACCCAGTTTCGCTGGTCTGTAAGGATCGGCGGCTCCAGCATTGCGGCTAGCGCGGTCTTCGAATGAATTTCGATGAGCGCGGCGCATCCTGATGGATCGCTGGTCTGTGGATGCTGGACGGTGGTGATGGACATGGGCATCTCACCGTCTGCCTCCATCTGGACTCTTGCCCCGGCGCGAGACCACATCTTTCCGCGGCAGTTCTCCATGGCTTGCGCCGGGTCAACCTTGGCCGTAGATGAGACGGCCAATTTTTCGGGCGAAACACAGGCAGCCTGCGCAACAATGAAGCCAACTGCTACCAATGCCCGCATCTCGGCCTTCCGATCAGCATTCATGCGCGCACCCTTTCCTGCCTGGGGATGCAGTATCTAGCGCGGCAGCGCCCATCGCGCAGCGGAGGTCGGAGCGAGAGTCAATGCGCTGGCGCGTTAGTGGATTTCATTTGGATTTCGCTCCATCAGTGTAAGGGTCCGGCTTGCCGGTACGCGCACCATCGGTATAGGGGTCAGGTTTGCCTGACTTTGCTCCGCTGGTGTATGGATCAACCTTGGATCCTTCCTTATTCAGGTCTTCCTTAGTCGACTTCTTCGCGCCTTCGGTATACGGGTCAAACTTGCCGGATTTCGCCCCCTGCGTGTAGGGGTCCACATTTMGCGCACCATCTGTATAGGGATCCGGCTTCTTCGTTCCCTGCGCCATGGCGACGCCTGCCACCAAGGTAAGCACGGTAAAAGACAAGTAAGCGTGTTTCATAGTTGTACTCCCTTCTTGAAATTTTTCCCTGTCAGTAACCTACTGCAGGTAACTTATGATGGCACTGCGATGCGCCATGTCAAGGAATGACTGCTGCCAGACAGGATGGCTTTGTGTATCACGGCCATCACTTGGCATGAGCTGTTAGGTCAATCCCCTTGACTTCGATTTCCGCAGGGAATATGTGGTTTTTCGCTCGCTTCAGAAATTTTCACCAGACCCCTTTTTTGGACCTGMCCGGCGGCATGGCATGGAGGGCGCGATTAAGTTGCCGGATGCTGAGGGGCTCGATGGGATTGAGGCCCGGGAACAGCCAGCCTCGGTCGACCATCTTGCCCTTGGCGTGGGCGACGCGCCCCCAGACGCGCAGTCGTTCGAGCAGCGCCGGCGAGAGCGTGGTGTAGCGGTCCTTGCGGCCCGAGGCTCCCCGCATTCAGTACCGGTCAGAAGTGGAAGAAGCCGGCTTCTCGGGCCGGGCCGATTCGGCCCGGATGGCGCGACGCTCAATGCAGCCGCGTCCCGGCAGCCAGCAAGCGTTCCAGCCCCTGKGCCAGCGTCACGCCTAGCGCGCGTCCCCAGCCGTGGATGGCGAGCACGTGCCGACGGTAGACGGCGTGGTGTAGCAGGGCGGCGAACCTGCCCTCGACATGCCAGCCACTGTCCTTGCCCGGTGCCGCCAGGTTGGCGATGGCGCTGCTTCCAGCCAAGGAGACCAGCGAGCCATAGTCGCGATAGCGGAACCCCGCCGTGTGCTTGCCGGCCAAGCGCCGTGGTAACGCCTGCGAAAGATACAGCGCTTGCTGATACGCAACCTGCGCACGCGTAGGGAGCTCGGCATCTAGCTCCTGGGGCCGGCAACTGGCGCAGTCGCCGATCGCGTAGACATGCTCGTCCTCGACGCTCTGCAGGTTGGGCAGCACGCGGATCTGCCCTTTGGCATTGACTGGCAGCCCAAAGCTGGCCAGCATGCTCGGCGCGGCTATGCCGGCCGCCCACACCACCACGTCCGCCTGCATCGGCGGCTGGCCGGCGATGGTCAGACCGCTTCCGCTCACGGAGGTCACGCGGGCGCTGCAATCGACGCGGATGTTCAGCCGCGCGAGCTGCTCGCCGACGCGATCCGCGATCCGGGTTCCCAGACCGGGGAGAACTGCGGAGGAGGCCTCGATCAGGCAAATGTCCACACCGGTCATCGGGTCAAGTCGATGGACGCCATAGCGATTAAGCACGTTGGAGGTGCGGCGCAACTGCGCAGCGAGCTGCACGCCGGTCGCGCCCGCTCCGACAATGGCTACGCGGACCGTTTCCGTGGGCGCGTGCGGCTGGGCATCGGTCTGCGCGGTCCTGCGGCGCAAGGCGGTGAACACACGGTCGCGCACCTGCTCCGCGCTGCTCACACTGTCCAGCGTCAGGGCGTGTTCAYGCGCGCCGGGCACACCGAAATACTGCGTMACGCCGCCTACAGCCAGCACCAGCTTGTCGTAGCCGATGGACTGGATCTGTCCGTCCTCGCCATGGCCTGTGCCAATAGGTGCCACAGAGATGGTTCGGTTGATGCGATCCACCGCCTGCAGGTCGCCCTGCACGTAGCGGAACCCGTGGCGCTCGGCCTGCAGCGCGAAAGGCGTATGGTGCACCACGGGCTCGAGCCTGCCCGCGGCCACTTCATGCAGCAGAGGCTTCCACAGGTGCGTGGGGCTGCGGTCGACCAGCACGATCTCGGCGTGCCCTCGCTTGCCTAGCMGCCTGGCGAGACGGGTGGCTAGCTGCAGTCCGGCGGCGCCGCCGCCCACKATCACAATGGCTCTCATGCGAACCTCCGGGGTTGTTGTCTTGTTGCAGCGTGCGCATCGGGTTGCCGCTGGCCGGTCACGCTGCATTCCAGCGCGTGAAAGTCTGGCCAGACGGCATCAGGGGAGCCGCACAGCACGGTCGATCCGCCTGTCTGGCGCGGCGCATCGTCATAGGCTGGCCGAACAGCGGCGGTGTGCATGCCGACGGCTTGGGCGGCGCGCAGGCTGCTCTGCGTGGCCCCGACCAGCAAAGCGCGGTGCGCCGGCACATTGGCAGTGTGCAGGATCAGCCGGTAGAGCTCGATCTCGGTTTCCCGGGGTAACAGCGCATCCGCCGTGGCGATGACCGCAAAGCGATCCATCCAGTTAGGCCCGATGGCGCCATCGAGCAGGACGCGCAGCTTGCGCGAAGAGATAGGCGCGGCAAGCGCCAGCCGCACGCCATCCAGCTCCGCGCTTCGCATGAGCTGCAATGCCTGGCTGCGGATTTCCATTGACTGGCCGGCGCGCGCTTCGGTGCAGGCATCCTCATGCCAGCGGATTAGGGGGGCGCGATCTCGCGATGCTGCGCAAGCGCCGGCCTTGCGCGATTCGTCCGCGCGGATGAGTACGTCGTCCAGGGTGAGCACCAGCAATTCCAGCGACATTTTCGGTCTCCATTTGCACTGCATTTCAATACGCGGACGCGATTGCGTTGCCGGTCAGGGCACCATGAGGTAGCCGCTTCATATTGAAAACTCATTAATTTGTTGCCGTCGATGCTGGCGGCCTTCACGGTAGACCAACCCGGACGTCAAGATCAGGCTCCACGTGGGTAACAGCGAGGAGATCGTACAGATGCGGCATTTGATGTTTCCTGCTTGCCCGGTCATGAGGCGGGACGTCGCAGGAAATTGCTGCCGGAAAGTTCAGAGCGCKGGACTGGATGGACGTGTATTGAGGCTTGCAGATTTGTAGACGGCACTGAATAGCCACCGTCATTCCCGGGAAAGCGGAAATCCAGCTTCTTTGAACGTAACTGGATCACCACTTTTCATGGTGACGACTATTACCGTTGTCCTGAAACTGCCAAGCGTCAATAGGAATGTCGGCAGCCTTGTGTCATCGCTCTCCACGCAGATGACGCACGCCAATCAGCAAGACGACAGCGGACGCGACACTGGCGAGTGGCAATAGTTGCAAAGCGGACGCCAGACCCAGTCGGTCGGCCAATGCTCCCGTCACAAAGGAACCTGGCGCCAGCCCAAGAATGTTGTAGGCTAAGGCAAGCGTTGCCATGGCGGTACTGTGAATCGCCTTGGGCGTCAGATTCGCAACCATCGCGCCGGTCGGGCCAATAATGCCAGCGCTGAAGAACATCGCCGATGCGATGAGCGTAAGTTGAGCGGAACCGGCAGGCAACTGAAATGCCGCGAACAGCAATGCTCCGCAGGCCAGGTTATAGCTGATCGCCAAGAGGATTTTCCGTCGTGGCGAACCACGTCCCAGGCGATCGGACAGTGCGCCGCACAAGGGCATGCCACATGCGCCGCAAAGGACAAAGACCGCGGCGACGCCGCCCGCCCGGCTCAGTGGCATGTCATAGACGCGATTCAGGAAGCTCGGCAGCCAGGCAAGCAGGCCACCATTGATGAATAGCTGCAGCCCGCTGCCGATATAGACGCAGATCAACACCGGGGAGGAGAACAGGTCCCTCAGCACATGCCTGACGCGGACGGTGGCTAGCGATTCGGTTTGTCCACTGCCGGTTGATTGACCTTGCTCCCCTTCGATCCGCGACGACTTGGCCACGATCATATAGAGCAGGGTCAGCACGATGCCAAAGATCGCCATGCCAACGAACGCACTCCGCCAGCCGAACTGGCTTGCCAGTGAACCGCCGAGCCCGATCCCCATTACCGAGCCGACCATGCTGCCGGCCATAAATGCACCAGCTACCGTGGAGGTGTACCGGGGCGGAAACATGCTGATGAGGATGGCCACGCCAACGCTGGCGTAAGCGGCTTCGCCGACACCGACCAGAAAGCGCGCTGATAGCAACGTGTAATAGTTGGGCGACAAGCCGCAGAGCAAGGTCGCGATGCTCCAGATCGCCGCCATGGTGGTCACGCTGCGTACACGACCCCATCGGTCGGCCGCAAGCKAGAGTGGGAACGCCAGGATGCCAACAGCCAGCGAGACAATGCCGCTGAGCGCCCCKAGCTGAGTGTCGGACAGACCCCACTCCGCCTTTATTTGCGGAAAGACGGCGTTGAGCACCTGCCGCGACATATAGTCGGACAAAAGCAGTCCGAATGTCAGCGCAAAAATGACCCATGCATAGCCGCGAATGGATCGCGGCTGCGCACCGTCAGAGCATGCAGTTTCTTGAATAGTCAGTGCCACAGTTTTGTCTCCAATCTTTGCTGCTGCTAATATCATCAGTGCGCAGCTTTCTCTTTGCTTCTGGTGTCCGCGGCGGCGAACGCCTGGCTCTACCATAGCCGCTAGATTCACCCTACGCGGGCTCTCAGGGAAAGTGAAACTTGCCCTCTGCTCAAGCCGCCATGTCGCTGGACGTCCGGTCCGAACGTCGCAGCCGAACCACGTGGACGCTAACCCCCGAACTGCCCGAGAAATTCCAGCAGCAATTCGTTGACTTGATCAACGCGTTCTTCTGCCGCGGCATGGCCCACGCCGGGGAGMATCACCTTCTTCTGCAGTCCGGGTAGGTAGGCCTCGAGGCGATCGTAGAGACCRCGGATTTCGACCGGTTCGAGGGAAGGATCGGCAGCGCCACCGATGAACAGGCTAGGCTGGCGCACCACCGCGCCGTCCAGGAACGCCGTGATTTCCCAGTTCCGGTCGCGGCAGCGGTAGTAGTTCAGGGCACCGGTAAAGCCTGTGCGCGTGTATTCATCGACGTAGTAGTMGATTGCCCGTGCGCTCAACCACGACGGGAACTCCTTCGGCTCAGTGAAGGCGTTGAGAATGGGCTCACCGGGTTCGACGAACAGGCGCCAGCGTTCGGCGCCGACGGCGCTGCCGGAAACCGAGTAGAAGATGCTGCGCAAGGTCTTKCCCGGATCGCAGGCCAACTCGCGATCCGGCTTGCCGATCTGTTGGAAGTACAGGTGGTGATACACCCTGCCTTTTGCCATTTCCCGCAAGCCGACGGTCGGTCTGACCTTGCCGCGCGGTGGCACCGGCGTATTCAGCATCACGAGGCCGCGGAACAGGTCGGGCCGCAGCATGGCCGCCGCCTGAGCCACCCATGCGCCCAGGTCGTGTCCGATGATCACCGCGGACGTTTCACCCAGGGCCGCCATCAAGCCAACCATGTCGCCGACTGCCTGACTCATGTCGTAGGCTTCAATGGCATCTGGCCGATCGGTTTGCCCAAATCCCCGTTGATCGGGGACGACGACCCGAAAGCCGGCCGCGGCCAACGCCGGGATCTGACGCCGCCACATGTACCACAGGTAGGGAAAGCCATGCAGCAGAATGACGAGGGGGCCCCGCCCCTCGTCGATGTAATGCATGCGTATGCCGTTGACGTCGGCAAAGCAGTGGTTAAATGCTTCGGGGTCGTCGGCGTCCACTTGCCTGAATGCGGCCTCCGTCCGTCCGATGTGCGTTACAGCGCTTGCGTCCATTGTCTACCTCCATCTTTTCAAGATCTCGKCCTCTAAGGTAGTCCTGATAGGCTGATCTGCGCTAACCTTGTCAGGACATAACCTTGTGAAATTGGGACAGGTACATGAATACCCTGACGCGAAGTGCCAGCCTTACCGACTATGAGCACGTGGCGCGCTCCGTGGGGCTTGATCCCTTTCGTATGCTGCGCATGGCCAAGCTGCCGGCCAAGGTCCTCGACGATCCGAATGTGATGATTAGTGCCGATTCGGTGGGATGGCTGCTGGAGGAGTCGGCCCGGCTGTCTGGCCAGGAGGCCTTCGGACTGTTGCTCGCGGAAACGAGAAGCCTGGCCAACCTGGGCATGCTGGCGCTGGCGATCCGCGAAGAGCCAACGCTGCGCGCAGCCATGCAGTCTTGCGTCCGCTATATGCGACTGCACAACGCCGGCGTGCAATTGCGGCTTGACGACGCAGGCGACGTCGTTCGGCTGCATGTGGGCGTGAATATGCAGGGTCATGGTGCCTGGCGCCAGGCTATCGAAATGTCGACCGGTATTGCATTGCGGATGTTTCGCATGCTGACCCGCAATACCTTCCGGCCGGMAAGGATCAGTTTCACCCACGAGCGGCCCGCCAGCCTTGCAGTGCACCGGCGCGTGCTGGGCACGGCGATCGAGTTTTCCCAGGAATGCAATGCCATCGTCTGCTGCGGGCGCKATCTGGATCTGCCCATCCCTGCAGCAGACCCGACGCTGAATCGCGAGGTGAAGCGATGGCTGGACGTGCAGTTGGCCAGCCTGCGCGACGAGCCGGTGCAGCGGGCGCGCCAGATCGTCAGGATGCTGCTGCCAAGCGGACTGTGTTCCGTCGATCGGGTTGCCCAGCATCTTGGCATGCATCGACGCACCCTGAACCGGCATCTCGCAGCGGAGGGTGAAAGTGTCGCAACGATCATCAATGCGGTACGCGCTGAACTCGCCAAGGAGTATCTGGCCAACAGCAAGCGCAAGCTGTATGAAGTTGCCGAACTTCTCGGCTTTGCCTCTGCCAGTGATTTTTCGCGCTGGTTCCGCGGCCAGTTTGGCAAGACACCCTCGGAGTGGACCGCCCACTACCGGCCGAGCAAGGCGGCAGCCGGACCGCTCTCACATAAGTAAGCAGGCAGCTTCGGGGCCGGCTCGCGCGCCCCTGCGTCATCCGGCCGGCCGCACTGCCTGAACCAGCCGCGCCCTACACGTTCCTGGCGTTCCCCACCCGATGCCACGATCGCCGGCATTGTCGCCCTGACTGCACGAGAGCGTTGTCGCTACCCGCTTCCAGCTAAGCGGTTCGGCCTCGTGTCCCAATTTGCCTAGAAATTGTCCTGCAATGCCTATGGCGTTGCGGCCGTATTCTCTATTATGAATCCCGTGGCAGCGACGAAACGATGCCCCTGCCCTGTTKACAGGGGCCAGCTACATCTGCMGGACGCGCATACGCACGCCGYCGCACAAGCACAGACTGGAGACAACATTCAATGACAGCAAGCGCCGTAACTCAAGACACGACTTCAAACGCCAAGCCCATGGCACCGGCCATTATCCGGCCATCGGTGCGGCGGCATTCCATCAAGGTGGAGCTTTGCACGCCTGCCATCGGCGCCGATCTCAGCAATATCAGCCTGGCGGATGCCGCGCTGGATCCTGACGCCATTGCCGAAATCCGGGCGCTATGGCTCAAGCATAAAGTCCTGTTCTTTCGGGATCAGAACATCTCGCCGATGGAGCAACAGAACTTCGCCGCACAATTCGGCGAACTGGAAGCCCATCCCTTCGCTCCGAGCCATCCGGAGGCGGACAAGCTGCTGATGCTGTACCGCAATCTCGACCCGAGCAAGCCCAAGGGCTTCGTCGAAAAGGCCAGCCGCGAAAACGCCTGGCATGCCGATCTCACCTACAAGAAGGTGCCGGCCCGCGGCGCGGTGTTGCGCTGCGAACTTKGTCCGGACACCGGCGGCGACACCATGTGGTCCAACATGGCGATGGCCTATGCAAAACTGCCCGACACCATCAAGCAACGGATCGCTGGCCTGTACGCCAAGCACAGTGCCGAGCACAGCTTTGGCGCCCAGATGCCGATCGAAGAACGTCTCGCGATGGCCGCGAAGAGCCCCGCCGTCGAGCACCCGGTGGTGCTCACCCATCCTGAGACGGGCGAAAAGGTGTTGTTCGTCAACTCGTTGCTCACGACCCATTTCTCGAATTTCCTCAACTTCGAGGACATCCGCTACGGCCAGGACTTCATGCCGGAAGCTCATCATCTGATGAACTATCTGACCTCTCAGGCCGCGATTCCGGAATACCAGGTACGTCTGAAGTGGAGAACCAACACGGTTGCCATGTGGGACAACCTGCAGGTTCAGCACTACGCAGTGGCGGACTACGGCAATGCGCCAAGAAAGATGCTGCGCGCCACCCTCGCGGGCACCCCGCTGGCCTGAGCCGAGCGGTTCCCTCTGGTGAATTCAKGGCATCCGCCCATCAGAGACGGGCAGCCCTGTCAGTTCACCAAGTTTTGACCTCAAGACCATAAGCAAACCAATGGAGACAACTATGCTCTACKAACACGTCGACACCGCAGTCATCGATGGCGAATCGCTGCCGTGGGTACCTTTTACCCCGTATGCAGAAAACGTCCTGATGAAGTATTTMAAGCTTGACCCGATCCGGGGTGAAATCATCGTACTGATGAAGGCGCCGCTCGACATGCAATTGCCMAGGCACCACCACACCGGTACGGTCATGGTCTACACAATMGAAGGCAAGTGGAAATACAAGGAGCACGACTGGGTCGCCGGGCCCGGCAGCGTCGTGTACGAGACCGCCGCCTCCACCCACACGCCTGAAGTCGTCACGGAAGGCGGAGACGGATATATGGTCGTACTGGTGCAGATGACCGGCGATCTCGCGTTCCTCGACGAGAACAACAACATCGTCGCCCTCGAAAACTGGAAGACCGCGCTGCAGCGCTATCTTGCCTATTGCGAGCAGCATGACATCAAGCCGAAGGACCTCACGGCCTTCAACTGATCTGGATTTCACGGGGACGCCCGAAATCCCCTCGGGTCCCCGTGTCATTMCGTGCGTCGCCCGCAAGGCGCAACAGAYGGTCCGGCGATAGACTCCGACACCACGCCGAGTCATCGCTGTACATAGGCGCCGATAGGATGGCTGCGTGCACCGAGCACGCAGCTCATTCCGCATCGCGATCTCTCCCGCCGCCAGAGCCGTCACCTGTCGCAAAGACCCAGGAGAGGGGAAACACGCACACGGTCTCGGTTCGCGCCTTGAAGCGGAACCCGACAGAGGGGTACGGCCATCTGCTCGCTCCCCGATCGCAGACATTACGAACGGAACGATGCCATGAATGGCTTGATGATGCAAAAGCAGTTGTTGATCTCCTCACTCATTGTGCATGCCGACCGCCATCACGGCGATACGGAGATCGTGTCCCGGCGGGTGGAGGGCGATATCCATCGCTACACCTTCCGTGACTGCCACCGTCGCGCGCGCCAGATGGCCAGCGCGCTGACCAGCCTCGGTGTCAAGCCCTCCGATCGGATCGGCACGCTGGCATGGAATGGCTATCGCCACCTGGAGTTGTACTACGGCGTCTCCGGCATGGGTGCCATTCTGCATACCATCAACCCTCGCCTGCATGAAGACCAGGTCGCCTACATCGCGAATCACGCCGAAGACCAGTACATCTTTTTCGACCTGACCTTCCTGCCGCTGATCAAGGCCGTCGCCGGCCGCTGCGAGACGGTCAAGGCGTTCGTCGCCATGACCGATCGCGCCCACATGCCGAAGGACGCCGGCATTGACAATCTGCTGTGCTATGAAGATTTGGTCCAGCAGGGCTCGTCCGACTACGCTTGGCCGATCCTCGACGAGGACGCCGCCAGTACGCTCTGCTACACCTCTGGCACGACGGGCAACCCGAAAGGGGCCCTGTACAGCCATCGCTCATCGCTGCTGCACACCTATGCGGCCGCGCTGCCTGATGCGCTGAACTGTTCGGCGCGCGACGTGATCCTGCCAGTTGTGCCGATGTTCCATGTCAATGCCTGGGGACTTCCGTACATCGCGTGCATGGTCGGCGCCAAACTTGTATTCCCCGGACCGGCCTTGGACGGCAAGTCGCTATATGAACTGCTCGAAGCCGAGCAGGTTACGCTCTCCGCCGGCGTTCCGACTGTCTGGCAAGGCCTGCTTGGCCATCTTGAGGAAACAGGCCAGCAATTCTCGAGCATGAGACGCACCATCATTGGTGGTGCGGCCTGTACTCCGGCCATGTTGCGCAAGTTCCAGGAAACCTACGGCGTAGCGGTATTGCACGCCTGGGGGATGACTGAACTGAGCCCGATCGGAACCGTCGGCAGCATGAAGGCCAAGCACTTTGAGATGTCCCAGGAGAAGCGTTATGCCGTGCAATCCAAGCAAGGCCGTGCAGTGTTTGGCGTCGACATGAAGATCGTTGGCGCTGACGGCATGGAGTTGCCCTGGGACGGCGCGACTTCCGGTGACTTGTGGGTGCGTGGGCCATGGGTGGTGCGCGACTACTTCAGGAACGAGGGGGACGGTCCGCTGCAGGTGGATCACGAAGGGCAGGCATGGTTCCCGACCGGCGATGTGGCGACCATCGATGCCGATGGCTTCATGCAAATCACCGATCGCAGCAAGGACGTCATCAAGTCTGGGGGCGAGTGGATTGGCTCCATCGACCTCGAGAACATAGCCATGGCTCACCCTGCGGTATCCATGGCAGCGTGCATCGCAGCGCGCCACCCGAAGTGGGATGAGCGGCCGTTGCTCATCGTGGTCAGGAAAACAGGAAGCGAGCTTTCCCGCGAGCAGTTGCTTGGCTTCTACGAAGGGAAGATCGCGAAGTGGTGGACGCCGGACGATGTGGTTTTCATCGACAAGATCCCGCTGGGTGCCACAGGGAAGATTCTGAAGAATCAGTTGCGAGAGCGCTTCCGCGACTTCCTTATGGAGCCGGCGGAATGCAGCAGGACAATCTCACCGGCTTCGGCATCTCATTGAATCATCCGATCGGCACCAGGGGCGCTAGATGCCGTCACGGCCGGGCATGAGCTGCATCAAGTCCAGGGTCGGTATGCACTTGTTACGATGGGGGCGGCCGGGGAATCGCGCCGTTTTCGAGCGAACCTGATTAGCCGAGGACAAGCCTGGCAGCCACCATCGGCACGGGGTCTGGTGAGCAATGCGGACAATGAGCAGTCAGGATCCCAAACATATTCATTACCCCCGTCACTTATGCAACACATAGCCGACACAAAGCCACCATTGAGCCCCATGCAAGCACTGCCCTTGCTGGGGCTTCTGGGTATTCTGGTGTCGCTTTGGTCTGACATCCTGTTTCCTACCCTTACGGCGATTCAGCAGGACCTGCGCATATMGGCTACCGCCGTGCAGCAAACGGTGTCGCTCTTTTTTGTCGCCAATGCTTTCATGTGCCTGTGGCATGGCGTCATTTCAGATGCCTACGGCAGGCGAAGGCCCCTGAGCTTCGTGCTGGTGGTGCTGCTGCTGTCTTCGATGCTGTGCTTAAAGGTAACGCGCATTGAGGAGCTCTGGGTGCTGCGCACTGTGCAAGGCCTGGCAGCCGGCATCGGAACGATTCTGTGCCGCGCAATCATCCGCGATATGTATTCCGGCATTGCTGCTCAAAAAATGATCGCGCGGACCAGCATTGTCCAGTGCCTGGGCCCCACCCTAGTACCCATGCTGGGGGGATGGCTGACCTTCGTATGGGGCTGGCGCGCAGTCTTTGCCTTCCTTGCCCTGGTGGCCGCGCTGATGCTGGTGGTCTACCGTCGGCTGCTGCCGGAAACCCTGCCGCATAGCCGCMGTCAGCCGATGCGCGTCGCCACGCTGTGGCGCGGCTACCGCGTTGTGATGGGCTCGGCCTGGTTCATGCGCCTGACCGTGGCCCATGCGTGCAACTGGATGGCGATGTTCCTGTACGTCGCAGCCGCTCCACAGTATGTCGTCCATCTCCTGGGACGCCCTGCGACCGAGGTCTACGTTGTATATGTGCCGATGGTGCTGGGTCTGATTGCGGGCTTKGTCTGCCTGCCAATCCTGCTTCAGCGATGGGGCACGCAGCGCACGGTGCGCCTGGCCTACTTCGGCTTTCTGGGAGTCAATCTTCTTAATGTGGCCTTGGCCCTGTTTATCGCACCCGGGCTGGTTCACCTGGTGCCATTGGGCGCTTATGCCTTTATGGTTGCCTTGTCCATGCCGCTGCTCATCGGCCATGCGCTGCAGCCATTTCCTGAGAACGCGGGCCTGGCTGCATCTTGCCAGATGCTTTTGCAATACACAGGCATGGCCTTGATTGCCGGCGTGCTGGCCCCGCTGCTTTGGAACTCTTTCTGGCTCATGGCCCTGGGCTGTGCCGTGCTTACGCTGGTTAGTGCAGTGTTGCTGCTTTGGCAAGGCCAAGCCACTCGTCGGGCGAATCGAATATCCGTGGCCTGAGTCGGCGGCCAGCTTCTTCGCTTGAAGATGCGGCCTGCCTACGCCCGCGCTGTTGACGGTGGTTACGCTTGTTGAACAGCGTGTCGAACGCCTGCCCCGCTTCGCCCCCGCCCTGTTGCAACAAATTGGAGCGAAGTGTCATCTTAAAGTCCACGTTCGTTTCTGCAAAGCTGACGTCCGCTTCTCGGCCGAACTCGGCCATTCGGCCTCACATCGTCGAATGGCCGAGTCACGGGTCGGGAGCTGTCACCCGACATGGGCGCGACCTGGCCGGGAAGCAGCTGATCAGACGTGTCTATGCAAGTAGGGGCGCTCGGTGTCTGCCGTTGTGGCGCGAAATGCCCAAGAGGTTGTGTCAAACTCTTTTGTTGCAAGATCTCTGCCCGAATCGAGTTGAGTTGTGTTTGTGTCAAACTCTATTTCGCTGGAGTGCGATCACGTGCGTCGCTAGGTGTCTGATTTTATTGGGTGCATTGTGTMAAACTCTATTGTTCGTTCACAGCTGCATCGAATGCTTGCCGGGCGGCAGGCAGCACCGTGCTCCTGAGCGTTTCGGCCGAGGTGCGCGACACGGTCAGTTGCTGCGCGGCCTGCTGCAGTTCCCTGGACAGCCGCACCTGCGTGGCGCGGTACTCGTCCGCGGCCTTGTCGGCCTGACGCATGGCGGCGTACAGGTTGCCCTGGTTGCGGTCGAACAGCGGCAACGGCAGCGCCACGCCGAGCACCGGCATGGTGCCGCGATCCGAGGCGTTGTCGCGCTTGCTGCCAAGGCTGACGGTCAGGTCCGGATACTGGCGGCTGCGCTCCACGCCGATCACGGCCTGGCGCCGCTCCAGTTCAAGCCGGCTGCTTGCCAGTTCGGGCGCGGCGTCGAGCGCCTGCATCAGGATGGCGCCGTCAGGGCGCGCGGGCAGGGCATCGAGGTTGCCGGCGGCTTCGCTGAAACGGGCTTCGCCGCTGCCCCACAGGCTGGCCAGCGACAGGCGAGCCGTGGCCAGAKCCGCTTCGGCGTCGGCCACCTCGAGTCCGGCATTGGCTTGCTCGACGCGCGCCTTGCTTTCTTCCAGCGGCGCGATCTTGCCGGCGGCCACGCGGCGTGCCGCGGCCTGCGCCCCTTTGGCGGCAATTTCGGCCGAACCGAGCGCCAGCCTGAGCCGTTCCTGCGCGATGACCACGCCGAAGAAGCTCCCGATCACGCTGGCGCGCAGGTCGGTGCGCGTCACGCCAAGCTGGGACTGGGCCAGTTCGCGTGCCTTCTGCGCGGCGCCGATGCGCGCGGCCCGCTTGCCGCCCAGTTCGATGGGCAGGTTGATCTGCGCGGTGGTGGTGCGCGTGTCGCGGCGGTTGTMCTCGAACAGGACCGCCACTTCGGGGTTGGGGATCACCCGCGCCTGGGCGATGCCACCTTCCGTGGCAGCCAGTTCATGGCCAGCGGCGGAGAGCGTGAAGTTGCGCTCGGCCGCCAGGGCCAGGGCATCTTCCAATGTCAGCGCGCCGGCTGGCTCAGCGGAAGATGCGGCAGCCTGCGTGGAAGAGGAGGCAGACGAAGGCGCAGGAGAATGCGCCAAAGAAGGCGCCAAAAAGTCCGAAGAAGGCGCCGCGTCCTGCGCGAACGCGGCCGGGCCGAGCAAAGCTGCCGCCAGCCCGAGCGGCATCACAAATGTTCTCATCGAATTTCACCGGAAGGAAACCAGGGAAKCTCGGCGAGACGAAAGTCTGGAGATGGGTGGAGTCGTCTCGCCGGTCAGGCGGCGAGCGACCACTGCGGACGGTCGGGCGTGGCGCCCGGCGCGGAGAGGAATGACGCGGCAAGCGCGTGGTAGGAGATGGTCATGCCAGGATGCGAGCCCGTGCTGGCAAAGTCCGGCAGCACCAGTTGCGCKCCGGCGAAATGGCAGACCGCGCAATCMAGGTCCGGCAGCTTGGTCTTGCTGCTGCCGTCCTTGGCGTCCCGGCCGTCGGGGCTGTGCTGATCGGTAGCCGCGCCCTGGTGGGCATGACTGTGGTGGCCGAAATGCCAGCTTGCGCCCGCGGCATTGGCGCCGCCGTGCTGACCGTCATGGCCGCAATACGCCGCCGCACCGGCCCAGGCGAACTGGAGCGGCAGAAGGAGGGCGAAAAGCAGGATCAGGAACCGGCGCATGTGGCGGATTATATAGGCAGCGGGTTTGACCATGACGTACGCAGGGGATAAGCAGGCATTTCCCGGGAGATGGCGACAGTGGTGGCCTGCAGGCGCGGACCGGTGATTCGAGCCCGGAAACGGCCGGGGGTTCCCGTGGCCGAAGCGGCATGGCATGCACATTCCCGGCCCGGTAGACGGGGCTTGACCCTGTAGTCGCTCCAGGGTCTTAAATGGCGATAAGCCACAATAAGCAGGGAACACCGCCATGCCTAGCGCAACGCCAGACCAAACCGCCGTCCGTGACCGGAAGGGCAGCAGCCACGACCACGCGCACGACMATGATCATGACCACGGGCACGTTCATGGGCACGTTCATGGACACGTTGATGGCGACGACCACCAGCACGGGCATGGACCGGATGGTGAACAGCATGCGCACCGGCATGCGCCACATGCGCATGACCATCAAGGCCATCGGCACGACCACAACCACGAACACGACCACAAGCACCACCACGCCGGCGAGGCGGCCTGCTGCGGCAGCGCCTGCGCGTCGTCCGGGGTAGCGCCGACAGCCGCCGTGGCGGTGCCGGCGGGCGCG
Source organism: Cupriavidus sp. 05T41 (assembly GCF_056396525.1). Lineage (NCBI taxonomy): Bacteria > Pseudomonadati > Pseudomonadota > Betaproteobacteria > Burkholderiales > Burkholderiaceae > Cupriavidus > Cupriavidus sp. 05T41. The sequence continues at coordinate 62,223 of NZ_JBFTLQ010000009.1, read as the reverse complement.
GCAATGGCCACTTATCGTATCGATGCGATGGACTGCCCGACCGAGGAAACCCTGCTGCGCAACAAGCTCGGCGGCATGGCCGGGGTAGCCGCGCTGCAGTTCAACCTGATGCAGCGCGTGCTGACGGTGCACCACACGCTGGATTCGCTGGACCCGGTGGTGCGCGCCATCGAAAGCCTCGGCATGAAGGCCGAGCCGCTGTCGGAGCAGGCGGCCGAACTGGCGCCGCAGGCCGCCAGGCCGTGGTGGCCGCTGGCGCTTGCCGGCGCAGCGGCGCTGGGCGCGGAAGCGGTGGAATGGCTGCACGTGCCGGGGCAGGACTGGCTGGCACCGGTGCTGGCGCTGCTGGCCGTCGCCATCGCCGGCCTCGGCGTGTACAAGAAGGGCTGGATCGCGCTGTCCAACGGCAACCTGAATATCAATGCGCTGATGAGCATCGCCGTGACGGGCGCGATGCTGATCCGGCAGTGGCCGGAAGCGGCCATGGTGATGGTGCTGTTCGCGCTGGCAGAACGCATCGAGGCGGCGTCGCTGGACCGGGCGCGCAATGCGGTGCGCGGCCTGATGGCGATGGCGCCCGAGCAGGCCACGGTAAAGCAGGCGGACGGCAGCTGGCAGGCGGTCGATGCGCGCGCGGTGTCCATCGGCGCGCTGGTGCGGCTGCGCCCGGGCGAGCGCGTGGCGCTGGATGGCCGGGTGCTGCGCGGCCAGTCCACGCTGGACCAGGCGCCGATCACAGGCGAGAGCGTGCCGGTGGACAAGGGCGTGGGCGATGCGCTGTTCGCCGGCACCATCAACCAGGCCGGCGAGTTGGAATACGAAGTGACCGCGGCCGCCAGCGGCTCCACGCTCGCGCGCATCATCCACGCGGTCGAGGCCGCGCAGGGCAGCCGCGCTCCCACGCAGCGCTTTGTCGACCGCTTTGCCCGCGTGTACACGCCGCTGGTCTTCCTCGGCGCGGTGCTGGTGGCGGTGGTCCCGCCGCTGGCGCAGGGCGGCGACTGGAGCGCGTGGATCTACAAGGCCCTGGTGCTGCTGGTGATCGCCTGCCCGTGCGCGCTGGTGATCTCGACGCCGGTGACCATTGTCAGTGGACTGGCTGCGGCGGCGCGGCGCGGCATCCTGGTCAAGGGCGGGGTCTATCTCGAACAGGGCAAGGATCTAGCGTGGCTGGCGCTGGACAAGACGGGCACCATCACGCACGGCAAGCCGGTGCAGACCGACTACCTGCCGCTGGGCGAAGTCGTCGCGGGTGGCGCCGCGGCGAGCGACGCGGCCCGCGTGGTCGCGGCCAGCCTCGCGGGCCGCTCGGACCACCCAGTGTCGATGGCGGTGGCCAGCGCCGCGMGCGCCGCAGGCATCGCGCTGCTCGATGTGCGGGACTTCGCGGCGCTGCCCGGCTACGGCGTGAGCGGCACCGTCAACGGCCGCGCCTACTATCTCGGCAACCACCGCCTGATCCATGAGCGCGGGCTGTGCTCGCCCGAACTCGAGGCCACGCTGGAAGCGCTGGAGCGGCAGGGCAAGACGGTGGTGCTGCTCGGTGCCGATCACGGTGTCGAGGCCCTGTTCGGCGTGGCCGACACGGTCAAGGAGAGCAGCCGCCAGGCAGTGGCCGAGCTGCATGCGCTGGGCGTGCGCACGCTGATGCTGTCGGGCGACAACCCGCACACGGCGCAGGCCATCGCCGGGCAGGTGCAGATCGACGAGGCGCGCGGCAACCAGTTGCCGCAGGACAAGGCGGATGCMATCGCCGCGCTGAGCGTGAAAGGTGGCGAAGGGCAGGCGCGCRCGGCCGGCAGCGGCAAGCGCGTGGTGGTGGGCATGGTGGGCGACGGCGTCAACGACGCGCCCGCGCTGGCGCGCGCGGATATCGGCTTCGCCATGGGCGCGGCCGGCACCGACACCGCCATCGAAACCGCGGACGTGGCGCTGATGGACGACGATCTGCGCAAGATCCCCGCCTTCATCCGCCTGTCGCGGCGTACCTCGGCGATCCTGAAGCAGAACATCGTGCTGGCGCTCGGCATCAAGGCGGTTTTCCTCGTGCTGACCGCGCTCGGCCTGGGCACCATGTGGATGGCGGTGTTCGCCGACATGGGCGCGAGCCTGCTGGTGGTGTTCAACGGCCTGCGCCTGGCCAAGGCGGGGCGGGGATAAAACGACCGCGCCCCCGGGAAAGGGGGCGCGGCAGTCATTCCGGTGCGGCTCAGGGCTGGATGATCAGCTCGCCGCTGCGGCCTTCGATGGCGCCCCAGGTCACCGGGGCCTGCGGCAGGGCCGAGCGGTCCAGGTGGCGGTAAAAGGTGGCCATCGATACCAGCTCGTGGCCCTGCGCGCGCCAGCCGTCCAGCAGCCGGTTGAACACCGGCGCCAGCTTGCCGCCTTCCAGCTCGGTATGCAGCGTGAAGACATGATCGCGCTCGCCTTCGCTCAGGCGCAGGACAGCGGTGTGGACATTGTCCTCGGTCAGGCCATCCGTGCCGATCAGCTCGTCGAGCGTGGGCAGCGTGGTCGGCATCTGCACGTGGCGGCACGCCACGCCGTCGACGGTCGGAATGTAGGGCGCGGTCCCGCGTCCATCGGACGCATAGACCATGCCCCAGTCGTCGATCTGGCGGAAGGCCTCGTCGTTCATCTGCCAGCCCGCCGCGCCGTGGGTGGGCGGCGCCTCGCCGAAGATATCCACGTAGCGGTCGAAGGCGCTCTGCATCTGGCGCCGGGTCCAGGCGGCATCGCGCCCGCGCACATTGTCCTGCCAGTAGACGTGGTCCCAGGTATGGATGCCGCACTCATGGCCGGCCGCGCGCGCCGCGCGCATCTCGGCGGCGCCCTTGCGGCCAATGTCGGGGCCGGGCAGCAGCACGCCGTACATCAGCGTGCGCAGGCCGTAGTTGGAGACCACCGAGGTGCGCGACACCTTCTGCAGGAAGCCGGGGCGAAACACCCGCCGCAGTGCCCAGCCGGTGTGATCCGGCCCGAGACTGAAGAGAAAGGTCGCCTCGGCCCGCACGCGGGCCAGCATGGCGAGCAGCGCCGGCACGCCTTCGCGGGTACCGCGCAGCGTGTCGACGTCGACCTTGAGGGCGATACGGGCCATCGGGCGCGCCTTAGTTGGCCGAGTCGACCAGGGTACGCGCTTCCACCACCTTGCCGCGGTAGGCTTCGAAGATCGCGCGCAGCGCGTCTTCCATGCCGACCGAGGGCTTCCAGCCCAGCTCTTCGATGGTGTTGTCGATCTTCGGCACGCGGTTCTGCACGTCCTGGTAGCCCTTGCCGTAGAAGTCGCCCGAAGACGTTTCCACGATCTGGGTTTGCTTGGCCAATTCGGCGTAYTCSGGGTAGTCGGCGGCCATCTTCAGCATCATCTCGGCCAGTTCGCGCACCGAGTGGATATTGGCCGGATTGCCGATGTTGTAGATCTTGCCGGTGGCCACGCCTTCCGGGTTCTCGATGATGCGCATCAGGGCGCTGATGCCGTCGGTGATGTCCGCGAAGGCACGTTTCTGCGCGCCGCCGTCGACCAGCTTGATCGGCTCGCCGCGCACGATATGGCCGAGGAACTGGGTCACCACGCGCGAGGAACCTTCCTTCGATTCGAAGATCGAGTCCAGGCCGGCGCCGATCCAGTTGAACGGGCGGAACAGGGTGTAGTTCAGGCCTTGCTCCATGCCGTAGGCGTGGATCACGCGGTCCATCAGCTGCTTGGAGCAGGCATAGATCCAGCGCGGCTTGTTGATCGGGCCGCAGATCAGCTCGGAGGTCTCGGGATCGAACTCGTCGTCGTGGCACATGCCGTACACCTCGGAGGTGGACGGGAACACCAGGTGCTTGCCGTACTTCACGGCGGCACGCACGATCGGCAGGTTGGCTTCGAAGTCGAGCTCGAACACGCGCAGGGGCTGGCGCACGTAGGTGGCCGGGGTGGCGATGGCCACCAGGGGCAGGACCACGTCGCACTTGCGGATGTTGTACTCGATCCACTCCTTGTTGATGGTGATGTCACCTTCGAAGAAGTGCATGCGCGGGTGATCGATCAGGTCGCCCAGGCGATCGCTGGACATGTCCATGCCGTAGACTTCCCACGGCGTGGTTTCGAGAATGCGGCGCGTCAGGTGATGGCCGATGAAGCCGTTGACGCCAAGAATCAGGACCTTTTTCATCGGTTTTCCTCTTTGGATTGTGCAGTAAGAAATGTAGAGAGTACGTCGGGCGAAACGGCTTGTGCCGGTGCACCCGCGTCGAGTAATGCCTGGATCAGGATCGTGCCGCCGTCGCCGCACAAGCCGATGATCTGTCCGCCTGCCACGTGCAGGCCGGGACGGGCGCCGGCGGGCAGCCCGGCGCTAGCGGCCGGATTGCCATGCGGGCGGCGCGCCTGTGCCACCACGAAACGCCGCCCGCCCACGTCGGTGAAGGCGCCGGGATAGGGCGGCGCGACGGCGCGCACCAGGTTGTAGACCTGGGCGGCGCCTTGCTGCCAGTCGATGCGGCCGTCCTCCGGCTTGCGGCCGGAAAAATAGCTGCCTTCGGCGAGGCGGTTGGGCAACTGGACGATATTGCCGGCCATCATGGCGGGCAGGGCACGCCATAGCGTCTGCTCGGCCGCCACGGTCACCTTCTCGAAGACTTCGCCCGCGGTGTCGTCCGGCAGGATCGGCACGGAAGTCTGGTCGACGATATAGCCGGCATCCGGCTTGGCTTCCATGGCGTGCAGCGTCGCGCCGGTTTCGCTTTCACCGTGCAGCACTGCCCAGTTCACCGGCACGCGGCCGCGGTACTTCGGCAGCAGCGAGCCATGCATGTTGAACGCGCCCCGCGGTGCCAGCGCCAGCACCGCCGCGGGAATCATCGAGCGGTAGTAGAAGGAGAAGATCGCGTCCGGGCGCGCGGCAGCCACTGCCTGCGCGATCGCGGGGTCGCGCGGATCTTCGCCATAGGTGAAAGGTATGCCGAGCTCGGCGGCGGTATCGGCGACGCGGCGGAACCAGATGTTCTCGTCCGCGCGGTCGCGGTGCGTGATGACCAGCGCCACTTCCACGCCGCGCGCATGCAGCACGCGCAGGCAGCGGTCGCCGACGTTGTGATAGGCGAAGACTACTGCGCGCACGATGAGGGCTCCGCGATTTTCTGCTGTTCGGGGTTGCCTTCCAGCACGGCCTGGATGCGGTAGCGCGGGCGGTTGCGTACTTCCTGGTAGATGCGGCCGATGTACTCGCCCAGCAGGCCGATGCCGAACAGCATGATGCCCACCAGGAAAAAGTTGAAGGCCAGCAGGGTGAACACACCCTGGACTTCCGCGCCAAGCAGGAAGCGGCGTACCAKCAGCACCACCACCAGCCCGGCCGAAGCCAGCGAGAGCAAGGTGCCGATGGCCGAKAACCATTGCAGCGGCACGATCGAGAAGCCGGTCACCAGGTCGAAGTTCAGCCGGATCAGCTGGAACAGCGAGTACTTGGATTCGCCGGCGTGGCGCTGCTCGTGCTCCACCATGATTTCCACCGGATTGGAGGAGAACGTGTACGCCAGCGCGGGGATGAAGGTRTTSACYTCGCGGCAGGCRTTGATSGTGTCGACSAYGTYGCGGTCATAGGCGCGCAGCATGCAGCCCTGGTCCGTCATCTTGATGCGCGTGATGCGCTCGCGCAAACGATTCATGGCGCGCGAGGCAATGCGGCGGAACGCCGTGTCGTTACGCTCGCGGCGGATGGTGCCGACGTAGTCGTGGCCTTCGCGCATGGTCGCCACCAGGCGCGGGATTTCCTCCGGCGGGTTCTGCAGGTCGGCATCCAGCGTGATCACGATCTTGCCGCGGGTCTGCTCGAAGCCGGCCAGGATGGCCATGTGCTGGCCAAAGTTGCCGTTGAACAGCACCACGCGCGTGACGTCGGGGCGCAGGCGGTACTGGCTGGCCAGGATCTGCGCCGAGCGGTCGCGGCTGCCGTCGTTGATGAAGATGATCTCGTAGCTGCAGGCGAGACTGTCCATCGCCGGGTAGAGACGGTCGAACAGGGCTTGCAGGCCGTCTTCCTCGTTGTAGACGGGAATGACGACGGAAACCTCGACGGGGCTTATTTGAGGAGGCGTTTGCATGTTTCGCTGAGAGTTGCGCAGACCCGTTCCACGTCGGCGGACTGCATGGCAGGGAACATCGGCAGAGTGACGATGCCCCGTCCGATGCGCTCGGCATGTGGCAGCATGCCTTCGCGCCAGCCAAGGGAGCGGTAGTAAGAAAACAGGTGGAGGGCGGGATAGTGCACGCCGGTGCCGACGCCGCGCTCGCGCATGCCTTCCATGACGGCGGTGCGGCCGCCCTCGATGCGCGCGGCCGGCAGCACCACCTGGAACATATGCCAGTTGGTGGTGGCCAGTTCGCCGTCGCGCGGCAGCGGCAGCTCGATGCCGAGCTCGGCCAGGCCGGCGTCGGCGGCGCAGCGGAAATAGGCTTCGGCCAGTTCGGCGCGGCGCGCGGTGACACGGTCGAGGTGTGCCAGCTGCGACAGGCCGATGGCGGCATTGACGTCGGTCAGGTTGAACTTGCCGCCCGGTTCTTCGACATCCATGCCGTCCATGCCGGTGCGAATCACGCCTTGCAGGCGCAGGCGCTCGGCACGCAGGGCTTCTTCGGGCGAGTTCATCACCAGGCAGCCGCCTTCGACGCTGGTGATGTTCTTGTTGGCCTGGAAGCTGAAGCTGACCAGGTCGCCGAAGGCGCCGATGCGCTGGCCGCGCCAGCGCGAATCGATGGCCTGGGCGGCGTCCTCGATCACGCGCAGGCCATGCTTGCGCGCGATGGCGTAGAGGCGGTCCATGTCGACCGGCAGGCCCGACAGGTAGACCGGCATGATGGCGCGCGTGCGCGGCGTGATGGCGGCTTCCACGGCGTCGAGATCGAGGTTGCGCGTGCGCGGGTCGATATCGACGAARACCGGCTTTGCACCCACCGCGACCACCACGTTGGCGGTCGCCACCCAGGTGATCGGCGTGGTGATGACCTCGTCGCCGGGGCCAATGTCGGCCACGCGCAAGGCGATCTCCATGGTTGCCGAACCATTGGCGAAGGTGCGCACCGGACGGCCGCCGAAGAGCGCGGACAGCGCATCCTCGAACGCGTGCATCTTGGGGCCGGAAGTGATCCAGCCCGAGGCCAGTACCTTGCCGACTTCGGCAATGGCGTCGGCGTCGATCACCGGCTTCACGAAGGGCAGGAAATCTTGGGCTGCGGGTGCGGTCATGGCGGTCAGGCTTGTTGGTGCAATGGTACGGTGATCAGGAGCGGGCAATCAKGAACACGCCGGCGAGAATCAGCAGGATGCCTGCCACGCGCATCGGGCCGATCATTTCGCCGAACAGCCACCAGGCCGCCAGCGCATTCACCACGTAGCCGAGCGACAGCATCGGGTAGGCAATGGAGACGTCCACGCGCGACAGGCCCACGATCCACACGCCCACGCTCACCACGTAGAGCGTGAGGCCGGCCAGCACGGGCCACTGCGTCAGCACGCGCAGCGCCGTGGTGAACAGCGTGGCGCGCTCCAGGGTGATGGCGCCCACGGCGTTGGTGCCAGCCTTGAGCAGCAGCTGCGCGCACGCGTTGAGCAGCACGCCGGTAAAGATGAAAGCGAAAGTCGATAGCGTCATGGCGCGCGGTTCGGTTCTGGCTGGGTTGCCGCCGGCGCCTGGCCGGGCGGCGGGAAATTGGTGACCGCCACGCGGCGCTTGTCCTGCCCGATCTTGTACATCGGCACCTTGCGCTCTTCCAGCAGGCGGTAGGTCGCGGCCGACATGATACCTACGGCATGCTGGCCGTCCTGCCATTTTGCAATAAAGGCATCCAGGCTGGGCAGCCATTTCTGCGGTTCCTGCTTGGTGCCGAATTCAAGCTCGTCCGGCCATTCCACCATGATGGTGGTGCGGCGCAGGTAGTAAGGCAGGGTGTGGTCCAGCATGCGCACGCCATAGATGGGCATGTCGTCGGTCAGCACGGCCTCGATGGCCGGCACCATGTMCACGCCGGAGGTCGGCCGTCCCATCACTTCGTGACCGAGCAGCGCGACCGTGAAGCTGCTGAGCATGGCCAGGGCGTAGACCGTGATGCTTACCATCAGGCCCTTGGCCGCCAGCAGCCACCGCGCCAGGAAGATTCCGCCCAGCATCAGCACGAAGGCCGCGCCGACCCAGACCGCGAACAGCCGGTACAGCTCGTTGGGCGTATTGTCGGAATTCAGCGTGGCCACGTACGGGCTGGCGAGCAGGCCGATGGCGGCGATCACCAGCATGCCGTTGAGCTGCCGGCGCCAGTTGCGCTCGTCGATGTACTGCAGCGCCACCGCCGCAAGCATTCCCAGCGCGGGAAAGATCGGCACGATGTATCCGGGCAACTTGGAGCCCGACAGGCTGAAGAAGACGAAGATGGCAATGGCCCACACGGCCAGCAGCAGCGCCGGCTGGAACGGCCTGGCGGCCGTGCCGCGCGCCGCGGCAGCGCGGGCGTCCACGCGTTCGCCCCGCACCACCTGCCACATGCGCGGCATCAGGCCCAGCCAAGGCAGGAAGCCGGCCACCAGCAGGGGCACGAAGTACCAGAGCGCGCCCTTGCGCGAGTGCACCGTCGAGGTGTAGCGCTGCCAGTGCTCATGGATAAAGAAGAAATTGAGGAACTCGGGGTTGCGCTCCGACACCAGCCAGAACCACGGCACCGTGACGATCAGCATCAGGACGATGCCGCTGACCAGGTGCAGGCGCTTCCACAGGCCGAAATCGCGCGAGATCACCGTGTAGATCACCAGCACCAGGCCGGGCAGCGCAATGCCCACCAGGCCCTTGGTCAGGATCGCCACGCCCATGGCCACCCAGCAGGCCCACATCCAGTAGCGGCGGCCGGCCGGGGTGGCGTCGGGGTGCTGGGCCAGCAGCATGAAGGCCAGTACGCAGGCCATGGCGCCGGACAGCGTCATGTCGAGCGAATTGAAGTGCGAAGCAACGCTCCACATCGGTGCGGCAGCCAGCACCAGGCMGGTCAGGAGCGCCGCGCGGGCGCCATACCAGCGGGATGCCGCCAGCATCGACACCACCAGGCCGACCATGCCGGACAGCGCCACGCACAGCCGTGCCTGCCAGTCGCCCACGCCGAACAGCGTGTACGACAGCGCCGTCACCCACATGTGGAAGGGCGGCTTCTCGAAATACTTCAKCGCGTTGTAACGGATCGTGACCCAGTCGCCGGTGGCGAACATTTCGCGGGCGATCTCGCCATAGCGGCMCTCGTCGGAGCGCAGCAGATGGCGCGCCTCGAGCGTGCCGAACCAAACCAGGAGAATAAACAGGCTGACCAGGATAATCGCCGTGGTGGGCAGGCCGGCAGATTGCGAAACACCTTGTGCGGTGCTTCGCGAGGTTTCTCGCGAGGTCACGGAACTACGCATACGTCTCCTGGAAACGGTCGGATGGGCGTCATGCACTGATGACGGGCGATTCCTGGCCGGACCCGGCAAGGCCTGGTGCCTTGCCGTGCCGCCGGAACGCCGGTTTCGGCCGTGGGTGCGCCCGTGCATCGCGTGCCAATGGCCAGCCCGATTTATCTGTTTCGGGGGCGGCTCGCATGCAGGGAACACATCACAACGCAGCAGCCGTCGCTTTGGTGGACAACAAGGCCAAAGCGCTTGCCAGCGCCGGCCGCCTGGGCTGGATTGGCAAACGGCAAACCGCGCCCTCAATGTGGCGCGGCGCGCAATGTTAGCACGACAGCCCGCACCCGCCGCCGCTCGGGCGGGCAGGCAAGCCGAAGCGTCACCCGGACAAGCGGCATGTCAGCCCGGAAGCGGCGCAGTCGGCATATTGCGGGCGCTGCGCAGGCGCAGGGCGGCACCGATCAGGAGGATGCCGCAAACCAGCGCCCAGGCCCCGATCATCCACAACAGCGCCAGCGCGCCGGCCAGCGGCTGCCATAGCAACAGGAAAGCGAACACGATGCTCACCAGGCCGGCCAGCACCAGCCACCATTCATTGGGAATGTCCTTGCGCAAGCGGATGGCGGCCACGATCTGCAGCACGCCGGTGGCCAGCGTCCAGGCTGCGATATAGAGCAGGAGCGAGAATGCCGTGACCACCGGGCTGAACCAGGTCAGCAGGCCCACGCCGAGGCCAAGCAAGCCTTGCAGTGCAAGGATGCCGCGGTCGCTGGCCTCGCGCTGGCTGCCGGAGATGGCCATCGCCAGGGCGGTCACGCCATCGGCGGCCGCGAAGGCGCCAAACACCAGCACCAGCGCGGCCAGGGTGGCTATGGGCGCGAAGAACGCGCAAATGCCGAACAGCACAGCGAAAATGCCACGCAGGCCGACGACCCACCAGAGCTTGGCGTAGTAGTGAAGCATGGATACCTCCCTGACAAGCTGCAAGCTGGCCCGGGCGAGCACTGGCCTGCACGGACGAAGACCGACAAGACAAGCCAGCGAAAAAGCGCTAATTTCTAACCAGAGCKGGCGGCGACGCCTGCCTGCCCCGGCGCGCAGGTGCCTTGCCGGAACCAGCGGGGGCGTGAACTCATTCTAGACAGGATTCATGTGAGCATAAAGGCGCAATTGGCCGGGGCTTCCGCGTTGGCGGCGATGCTGCTGGCGCACGGCGGGCCCGCGCTCGCCCAGGCTACGGCTACGGCTACGGCTACGGCTACAGCCACGGCCACGGCTGCGGCTGCGGCCAGCCAGGTCGCGGCACAGGTTCCAATGGAAGCCGTGGCGCGCTCGGCGGCGGTCCTGTGCGATGCGCCCTGGTTCCGCTCAGGCGCGCGGGTGCAGATGGAAGGCGACGGCGACATGCCCACGTCGATCACCATGACGCTGCGCCACACCACCAGGAACGACGCCGGCTGCCGGGCCCAGCTCGAAGTGCGCTCCAAGTCGGCGCTGTCCGCCCTGATGGGGCCGCCGGTCATCATGGACCAGGTCCATATGGTCAATATAGAGCGCCGCACCAGTACCGCCAGTGCCAGCATCGAKAGCGAGCATGCCGTGATCAACGCGCAGGGACGCTATGCCCGCATGTATGGCGAGGCGGCATTCCGGGGGCAGGGCGTGTTCAACTACGCGGGGACGGATGTCCGCGAGGGCGGCACGATCGATGGCGAGATGTTCGAATCCAGCGTGTCGCTGCAGATCTATCCGCTCGGCGGGGATGACGTCATCGGCAGCATGCGCGCGCTGTACGCGTCGATCAACGTMGGTACCCGCCATGTCGGCAAGCGCCAGATGATCGATACCGTGATGGGCCGCAAGGAATGCATGCCCATCACCTACGAGAAACGGACGTCGCTCGGCCCGCTGATGGTGGGCGAGGAGGTGGTGCAGGTGGAGCCCGCCGTCCTGTACGTCACGGACTGGTATTGCCCGGCGGAGGCCTTTGTCCTGCGTACCGAGGTCCGCCAGCGCAACAAGCAGGACAAGGCAGACAACCGGCCGGAAAAGGTCGAGCGCATCGAGGTGACGGCGCTGGAGCTGGGCGCGCCMTGAGCGTTCGTGTCCGTGCCGTGCCGGAATGAAAAGAGCCCGCCGGATGGCGGGCTCTTTGCCGTACCGTGCCGATCCTGTCGATCAGCCGGCGGCGGCGGCCGAAGYGGGCTTCTTGCTCTTCTTGCTGCTCTTCTTGTGCGACTTCTTGGCAGCCGGTGCCGATGCGTCGCCGGTCAGGTCCGCGCGAGTGCTCTTGTTCGCGCCCTGGGTGTACGGGTCKAACTTGTCGCCCGACTTGGCGCCCTGGGTGTACGGGTCGAATTTCTCGCCCGACTTGGCGCCCTGGCTATACGGGTCGAACTTCTTCCCGCCGGTCTGGGCCTKGGCAGCCACGGAAACGGCGCCGATACAAAGCGCGATGGCTGTCGCGACGAACTTGTTCATGGTTTCTCCTGAAAAATGCCGCCTTGCGGCGGTTCGAATACGCGAAAAACTGCCTTGGGGAGAATCACCTTGCGCAAGCCTGGCAGCCCCCCAACCGTTTATCCGCTCAGTCCCAGTGTCGCCAACATTTCCTGCGCTTGTCAACTTGGGGTGTATTGCCGGGAACACGGTTTATGCCGGCCTATGGAAAGCCGCTATTGCGGCGATCCGCGGGACTTGCTTGACAGTTGTCACGCATGTTGATGATGCGCTACATCCGACATTGTGTGAATCAGATAAGTGAATAATAAGGCGCAAAAACCCCGCGGACCTCTCGGTCGACGGGGTTTCTTGTTACAGCGCAACGCGTGCGGGCTTACTCGGTCGCCACGTCCGAAGGATGCTTCCAGGCGTCACGTACCTGCGCGCTGGGCGCCAGCGCCAGGTTGATGTTGCGTGTCCCGATCGGCTGCTGGAACCATTGCTTCTGCAGCGCGAGGACCTGCGGCCCGGCGAAGACCGAGGCCAGGGTCTGGTCCACCAGTTCCTTCCACTGCGAATCGGCGCGCGACATCATCAGGGCGTTCTGTTCGGTCGACAGCGCCGGGCCCACGATCACGAACTGCGACGGATCCTTGGCGCGGGCGCGCAGGCCGGCAAGCAGCACGTCGTCCATCACGAAAGCCTGGGCGCGCCCGGATTCGAGCAGCAGGAAGGACTCGCCGTGGTCCTTGGCATAGATGTCGTGAAAGCCATACTGGGCCTTCAGGCGGCGCACATGGCGGTCGCCGGTGGAGCCGGCGCTCGTCACCACGTTCTTGCCGCGCAGATCCTCGAAGGACTGGATGCCCGAATCCGCGCGCACCAGCATGCGCACGGTGGAAATGTAGTGCGAGACGCTGAAGGCCACTTGCTTCTGGCGTTCCAGCGAGTTCGTGTTGGGCGCGCAATCCAGGTCGACCAGGCCGTTGACCACGGCAGGGATGCGGTTTTGCGGMGTGAGCGGCATCCAGCGGATCTTGATGGCCTTCAGGCCCAGCTTGACGCGGGCGGCTTCGGCGGCGCGCAGGCACAGGTCCACGGCGTAGCCTGCCGGCTCGCCCTTGTCATCGGCGAACGAGAAGGGCAGTGCCGATTCGCGGTAGCCCAGGACGATGGTGCCCGTGCTGCGGATCTTGTCGAGCACCGGGCTCTGGGCCAGGGCGGCATGGGGGGCGACGGCCGCCAGCGCACCGGCGGCGGCAAGAACGAAGCCAACGAGCAGGCGCGAGGCGCGTGCCGCGCCAACGCTTTTGAATGAGGCAAACGACAGCATGATGCGAGACTTTCAAAAGCGGCAAGCGTACGCCGGGTGCCGTGGCGCACAAAGTACATCTTCGTCATAAGTAAATACCCTGCCAGATATCCGGACGGCGAGCGACGGGCCCCGGCAAAGGCGCAGTGCTGGTATCACAAAATTTCACAGCGGCCGGCTTGCGGGCGGATCGATGTGCGCGGTACGCTACCGGGTTCGCTGCATCAGTGACGTGCGGTGATCACGACGGTGGGGAAACATGAKAATGTCGCGCAGGAAAATCGGGCTCGGCGTGGCCGCGATGGCGCTTGCCGCGGGCGTGGCCGTGCAGCTTGTCTGGCACCCGTTCGGCAAGGCCTGGAAAGGGCAGCCGCGGCAGATCGAGCTGGATTTCGGCCGCCCGGACGCGCTGGTCGACAGCGAAAGTCTGTCCAGCCTGCCGAAAGACATGCTGCGCGTGCCACTGCTGCGCGACGTCCTCACCGAGGACTTCGTGAACTACTACGAAGACAATGAAGGCCGTCTCTCGGCCGCCGGCGCCTTGCGCCGCATTGCCTTCGAGCATGACCTCGACTGGTCCGACGCCCTGCTCAGGCGGGTTTTCGACGAGCCCGGCAGGCTGATGGCCTGGCGCGGCGCCGACGGCACGCTGCGCTACTGGGCGCTGGCCATGGAGCGCAACGGGCTGGCCAAGGTGCTGCAGACGMTCGGCACCATTGCGCCGGCGGATACCCAGCTCACCCGCGCCGGCGAGATCGACGGCACGCCGCTCTACGCCTTGCGCATCGGCCCCGCGCGCAGCTTGCTGATCGCGGGCAAGGGCGAGCGCCTGGTGGTGCTGTCCGAGGCGGGCATGCTGCTCGATGCCGAAGGCAAGCCGATCGGCGCGCGCGCCAAAGCGGTGGCGGCATGGCTGTCCGACGATGCCGCCGCCCGCGAGGCCCCGCTGCAGGCGTTCGCGCTCGAACCCGTCAAGGGCGCGCCCAGGGGCCACCGCGTGGTGGTCGGCGCGAACTATCTGTCCTTCGGCTACCAKGCCTTCTTCCCCGGCATCGAGGCGTTGCGCTTCGACTTCGCCGGTGCCGATCCCAAGGCCGCCGCGGGCAGCACGGAATGGCAAGGCGCCGTGCTGGTCGATGGCGCGCGCCTGCCCGGCAAGTGGAATGCCGCCGCGCTCTGGCAGGCCTTGCCCGCGGATCCGGCTGCCTGTGCCACCCTGCCGGTCGACTGGCAGGCAGCCGGCAAGATGCTGCAGAAGGTCAGCGGCGGCAAGGACGAGCTTGCCGCCCAGGTCGGCCAGGCGTTCGAAGGCCCGGCCGCAGTTTGCTGGTATGGCAAGTCGGCTCTGGTCGCGCCCCTGTTCATGGCGCGCCTGAAGTCGGCCGAGGCTGCGTCCGCGCTGCGCCCGTTGCTGGCCGGTCTGTTCGAGCAGGTAATCGGTGCCTACGAGCCCGCGGCCGGCGGCGACAAGGGCACCTACGCGCGCCTGCCGGTGCAGGGGCGCAAGGGCGCAGGCGACGCCGAGCTGTGGTCGCGGCCAGTCAGCTCGCCGTATGGCACGCGCGAGGCCAAGGGCGCGCCGTTCGCGGCCCAGCTGTCCGCCGGCGCTTATTTTCCCGTGACGCTGGCGCTGGCCGGCAATACCGTGCTGTTCTCGCCCGACGCCACGCTCGTCGACGACGCGCTGGCGGTGCAGGGCAAGCGCTTCCCGGCGGTGGCCGACACCATGCCGCGCGACMGGCAGGCCCGCACGGTGCTGAGCTTCACGCCGTCCACGCTGGCGCTGCTGGTGCGGCGCGAAGCCACCAGGGCGCTGCCCGCCGACCAGGAAGCCCTGTTCCTGAACGCAGCGCGCGCGCATCTGTTCCCCAAGCTCAAAGCCCTCGGCGCTTATCCGGCGATGTCGCTGGTGCTGCCGGGCAACCTGCCTTCGGGCCGGGGCTGGGTGTCCGTGACATGGCAGCAGTCCGGCGCACCGCACGGCGTGCTGGCGGCCGCACCGGCCAGCGCGGCGCTCCTGCAGACGCAAGGCAGCCAAGAGGCCACGCAGTGACGGTCCTGCGCCGAGGCCGTCGCGKGATGCTGGCGGCGCTGGCCGCGKCATGCCTGCCGYTGGCCGGCCCGGGCCGTGCGCTGGCATTGTCGGGGCTTGAAGCCGCCGCGCCCGAGGGCGGCCAGCTCGACCCGGCCCAGACCACGGCGTTCCGGGCCTGGTTCGTGCGCATCGTCGGCKAGCAATTGCGGCAGGGCCCGACTCCGCGCTGGTACCAGCGCGACTGCGTCGGCCTGGTCCGCTTTGCMGTGGGCGAGGCGCTGCGCGTGCACGACGCACGCTGGCTGCGCGCCAACGGCATGCAGGGCGGCGCGGCGGCCCGCCAGTTGCCGCCAGAGCTCAGCCTGAGCCCGGCCCAGCGCACGCTCGGCCAGCGCTGGACCCGCGCCGACGGCAGCACCGGCGCCTATGCGTCGGCCCTGGCGCTGGTGCAGGGCAATAGCCGCTTTGTCGCGCGCAACGTCAACCTGGCGCAGCCCGGCGACCTGCTCTTCTACGACCAGGGCGACGAACAGCACCTGATGATCTGGATGGGTCAGTACCTGGCCTATCACACCGGCACCGTKACCCGTAGCGATAACGGCCTGCGCGCCGTCTCCCTTTCCCGCCTGATGCAATGGAACGATTCGCGCTGGCAGCCGCACGACGGCAACCCCAATTTCATCGGCGTATTCCGTTTCGCCTTTTTGTCGAGGTAAAGACGATGCCTGTCGTCATGATGCGCGCCMGCGCGCTTCTGCGTTCCGTGACCACCCGCATGCTGCTGGCGCTTGCACTGCTGGCCTGGACCCACGCTGCCGGCGCCKACCAGCGGCCAGGCGCCACGCTCGACACGGTGCCGTCCAGCGGCTACGCCGCGTTCCAGGGCCAGCCCTTCTTCCTGTTGTCGGACGCCAGCTTCGGCAGCGACCAGACCGCGCAGGTGCGCCTCGAAGCGCCGGGGCGCGAGTACAAGAGCGAGCTGCAGCGATACGGCGGCGCGGACATCCTGGTCTACCGGGTGGCCGATCCGGTCGCCTTCCTCAAGGGACAGAAGAACCTGCATCGCATCGACGTCAAGGCCAGCTACCGTGGCGAAGGGCTGGCCAATACGCTGTCCTACCTGTGGGATAGCTGGTACAAGCAGGCGCGCCGCGCCTGGCAGCGCGTGTTGTCGCTCGCCGCACGCAGCAAGGCGGTGGAGGATGCGCCGCAATTCAGCATGGGGGACCAGATTGCCCAGCCCACCCGTTTCGAGAACAACCCGCAGTACGAGCCACTCAAGGGCTACGACCTGGTGGAGCGCTTCCGCTATCCGATCTGGGACGCCAGGGAGATCGCACCGCCCAGGGACGTGAAGCTCGAAGGCAGCAGCAGCGAATTCCTGCCGCGCGACGCCGGCAATGTGATGGTGCCGCTGGGCAAGCTCAGGCCGGGGCTGTATATCGTCGAGGGCATCATCGGCACCTACCGCGCGCACACGCTGCTGTTCGTCTCCGATACCGTGGCCATCACCAAGAGCACTGCCAACGGCATGCTGGCGTGGGCCGCGAACCGCAAGAGCGGGCGGCCGGTAGCGGGCGCCAGCCTGGCCTGGACCGACGGCCTGGGCGTGCTGCAGAGCGCCAGCACCGGCGCCGATGGCGCGGCAGAACTGGCCCACACCAGCCCCGAGCGCAGCTACCTGCTGGGCGTGGACCCGGCCGGCGGCGCCTTTATCTCGGAAAATTTCTACTACGACAGCGAGATCTACAACACCAAGCTGTACGCCTTCACCGACCGGCCGCTGTACCGCCCGGGCGATGAGGTGCGCGTCAAGTTCATCGGCCGCAATTTCCGCAGCGCCACCGAGTCGGCGCCCGCCGCCGCCGGCGACATCAGGCTCGACGTGCTGGATCCCAATGGCGCACCGCTGGCCGCGCTCGGCACCGCGCTGAATGCGGACAACGGCGCCGACGCGCGCTTCACGCTGCCGGCCAACGCGCTGGCGGGCGGCTACACGCTGCGCTTCGACTATGGCGGCAATACCTACGGCGGCGCCTTCCGCGTGGCCGAATACATCAAGCCGCACTTCGACGTGAACCTCGCGCTGGACAAGGCGGACTACGCCACCGGCGAGGCCGTCAAGGGCAAGATCGAGCTGCGCTACCCGGATGGCAAGCCCGTCAAGGACGCCAGGTTGTCCGTCAGCCTGCGCGCGCAGCAGGTCACCATGGTGGAAGGCGAGCTGCAATACGCCGGGCTGTTCCCGCTCAAGCTGGAGCAGCAGGAACTGACCACCGACGGCAGCGGCAACGCCGCACTCGCGCTGCCGGCGGCCAAGGACCCGAGCCGCTACGTGGTCACGGTATTCGCCAACGACGGCGCGGCCTACCGCGTCAAGGTCACGCGCGAACTGTTGATCGCGCGCGGCGCCACGCCCTACAAGCTGACCGCGCCGGCCAATTTCACCAACGCCGGCCAGAGCGTGACCTTCTGGCTGCAGGCGCTGGACGCCACCGCGCAGGCCCCGGCCCGCGCGCCCGCCAGGTGGGAGCTGGTGCGGCTGGAATCGCGCACGCGCACCGAAGGCAGGCTGGATGCGGGCGCCATTGGTGCCGTGTCCTTTCCGGTCAGGTTCGACCAGCCGGGCTCGTACACGCTGTCCGTCAAGGACGGCGCCGGCAACCTGCTGGCCGCGGCCAGCCACTGGGTGGCGGGCGATGGCCTGCAGACCGTGCCCGGCAATATCGAGATCGTGTTCGACCGCGACCGCTACCGCATCGGCGATACCGCCGAAGCGCTGGTGACGTTCCCGCTGGCGGTGGAAGACGCGCTGCTCACGCTGGAGCGCGACCGCGTCGAGCGCCGCGGGCTGCTGTCGAAGGGCGGCGACTGGCTCTCGCTGGAGAAGATCACGGACAAGCAGTGGCGCGCCCGCATCAAGGTCGGCAACGATTTCAGCCCGAACATGACGTTCTCCGTGCTGTACGTGAAGGACGGCGACTACGTGTTCCAGAACGCCGGCATCGCCGTGCTGCAGCCGGCCATCGAGCTGGCGGTGAAGAGCGACAAGGCGGTCTACGCGCCCGGCGACACCGTCACGCTGGACCTGGGCAGCGCCTTCAACGGCAAGCCGGTGCCGGCCAACCTGACGGTCAGCGTGGTCGACGAGATGGTCTACGTGCTGCAGCCCGAGATCGCCCCGAGCATCGTGGACTTCTTCTACCATCCGCGGCGCAACAGCGTGCGTACCACCTCGAGCCTGAACTTCATCGGCTACGACCTGGCCACCTCGGGCCAGCCGGGCGCCGGCGGCCCGGAGCGGGGCCGCTATAACGAGCGCGGGGTGAAGGTGCTGGAGCGCCCGCGCCGCGACGACAAGGACACGGCCGCCTGGGAGGCAAACCTGCGTACCGGCGCGGACGGGCGCGCGCGCATGAGCTTCACCATGCCTGACTCCCTGACCCGCTGGCGCATCACCGTGCGCGCCATGGCCAGCGACGGCATGGTCGGCCAGCGCACCGCCAGCATCCGCTCGGACAAGAGCCTCTACCTCAAGTGGACGGGGMCGCAGCGCTATCGCGCCGAGGACGCGCCGCGCATCGACATGGTCGCTTTCAACCAGGGCGAGCAGGACGTSGCCGCCGACCTGGTGGTGATGGGCGCCGGACTCAATGTCAACCAGAGCGTCACGCTCAAGCGCGGTGCCAACTACGTGCGCCTGCCCGTGGCCCAGGGCGCGCTGCAGAGCGGCGTGGTCAACGCCGAGATCAAGCTCCAGGGCAAGACCGTGGACCGTCTGCAGGCCGCGCTGGCCGTGGAGCCCACCGGCTGGCTGTCGCAGCGCGAGCTGACGCTGCCGCTGGCGGGCGCCAGTGCCGTGCTCAAGCTGCCGGCCGACGCGCAGGACGTGCGCCTGCGTTTCGTCGACAGCGCCGCCAGCCACTTCGCGCGCGTGGCCGACGACCTGCTGGCCTATCCCTACGGCTGCACCGAGCAGACCGCCAGCCGCCTGATTCCGCTGGCGCTGGCGCAACGCAGTCTCGCCGCCAGCGGCGCCAGCACCGGCGGCGACACCCAGGGCCTGGATGCGCTGTTGCGCACCCAGCGCCAGCGCCTGGCGCTGCTGGCCGGCGTCAACGGCCAGTTCGGCTGGTGGGGCGATACCCTGGGCAACAGCGCGCTGCTGACCGCCTACGCGTACTACGCCGACTGGCTGGCCACGCGCGCGGTCGGCATCAGCCTGCCGCCAGATCACTGGAAGCGCACGCTGGAGGCCTACAAGCAGGCCATGAAGGAGCCGCTGCTGCACMGTACGCTGGCGCTGTGGTTCATCAACGAGATGGGCTTGCCRGTGGCGACGCAGCTCAGTGGCGTGGCCGCCGAGCTGGGCCGGCCCGGCAGCGATGCGGGCGCCGCCGTGGCCGCTGGCGACAGCCTGGTATTCGCCGCGCCGGATTCGGCGCAGGGCCGCCGCGTAGCCACCGTGCTCGCMGCGCAGCTCTACAAGCAGATCGGGCAGCCCATGCCGGAGGGGCTGGCGGGCGCGGCCGACGCCGCGCGCCAGGCGCTTGCCGCCGATCCTTCGCCACTGGTGCAGAGTCTGCTGCTGATGTCCGGCAAGGGTGCCGCCGCTTCGGATGTGCAGGCGCTGCTGTCGCGCGCCGGCGCCGCCAGCCCGACCATCGACCGCGCGGTGACGCTGGTCTGGCT
The DNA here is from genome assembly GCF_056396525.1 of Cupriavidus sp. 05T41. Classification (NCBI taxonomy): domain Bacteria; kingdom Pseudomonadati; phylum Pseudomonadota; class Betaproteobacteria; order Burkholderiales; family Burkholderiaceae; genus Cupriavidus; species Cupriavidus sp. 05T41. The sequence continues at coordinate 42,332 of NZ_JBFTLQ010000009.1, read as the reverse complement.
CAACAAGGCGCTTGGCGGCGGGCTCGGCCGCGGCCTGCCCGGGGAGGCCGATGCGGGGCAACGCACGCCGCAGGGCAGCTGGAAGGCGGCGCGCGGCCAGCTCGGCCTGCCGGAATGGCGCTGGACCGGCGCCCAGTTGCCGGAATCGCTGACCTTTAGCGCGCCGCCGAACATGGAGGCCGCGGCGCAGTCCTACAACACCAATGCCGTGGTGTCGTACCGCAGCCGCGCGCAGGAAGCGGCGCGCCTGCCGATTGGCATCGAGCGCAAGCTCTATCGCCTGGTCCCCACCAGCGACTCCGCCGCCAAGGCCGACAAGGCGCCCGATCCGGCCGCCGCCGGCACGGCGGGCCTGACCTTCACGGCCAGGGCGGTCAAGCCGGGGGACAAGCTTGACAGCAATACGCTCTATGTCGACGAGATCGTGCTGAGCCCACGCCAGGGCGTCTACCGCTACGGCCTGGTCGAGGCGCCGCTGCCGCCTGGCGGCGAAGTCGAGGGCACCACCTGGGGGCTGCGTATCGAGGGCCTGCCGKACCCGGACAACAAGACCACCGGCCTGCAGCCGTTCCAGCGTGCCGTCACCTACGAAACGGGCATGCTGTCTTACCACCAGCCGGTGGTTGCGCTGGAGCGTCCCGTGGTGCTGCGCCAGCTGGTGCGCTTCTCGCTGCCCGGCAGGTTCAGCCTGCCACCGGTGCGCTACTTCCGCATGTACCAGCCGGATGCCAAGGCCCTGCAGGGCGACGGCAAGAGCGCGGCCTTCCCCTTGACGGTGGAGTGAGGCGGGCATGCGCACCGGCCTGACTCCGGGCATGGCAGCGCGCTGCCTGGGGCGTTGCGCAACCGTGCTCGCCGCCCTGTGCTGGGCGGCGTCCGCGCTGGCGCTTGCGGCGGCGGACGGTGCGCAGCCGCTGCATTTCGCGCGGCTTGCCGGCACCGAGGCCCAGCTGTACCGGCTCGGCGGCGCCACATCGGGTGCCATGCCGGCGCCACTGCCCCCCGGCCTGCAGACGCCGCTGGGCAGCGTGTGGAAGCTCTTCGTCTACAGCTACCTGGTCGGCCGCGACAAGGCGGGCGACGACTACACCTGCCGCGGCGGCGACCCGGAAGAAGTCTATTGCTGCACGGCAGGCCAGAGCATCGACCGCGAGCATGCGCTGGTGCAGTCGTGCGGGCGCTATTTCGAGCCGCTGCGCCTGGGTTTGTCGGGTGCCGACTGGCGCCGCTTCTGGAAGGATGCCGGCGCGCCGGCCTGGCTGCAGGACATGCGGGCGATGCAGCCTGGGCGCGTGGTGCCGGTGGCCGAGCTGCTGGCTGCGCTGCACGCGGTGCCGCCCGCCGCGCGGCAGGCCGCTTCGGCCACGCTCGTCTCCGTGCTGACGGTGGGGCGCGGCGAGGGCACGCTGGCCAGCTACGGCAGCCTGCTGCGCGCCAAGACCTGGACCATGCCGGACCCGGTGCGGCCCGGCGCCTCCATTGGCGGTGCCGCGGGCTGGCTGGCCGACGGCAGCCCGGCGTGGCTCGGCGGGCAGGGTGCCAGCGCCAATGTGCTGCGGCGTGCCGCGCCGCTGTTGCAGCCGCTGCTGGCCACCGTGCCGGTGCCGGACGACGGCGCCTGCGTGCTGGTCGACATGTTCGAGCGCCATGCGCTGCGCGAGCTGCTCGGCGCGGGGCCGGAACGCAAGGCTGTGCCCGATGGCCCGCTCAATGGCACCTTCCGCGCCGAGTTCGCCAACGGCAACAGCCTGCGCGTGGACAGCCGCGGCGAGCTCAGCCTGGTGCGCGCCGCGGGTGCAGCGCCCCGCGTGGTCGGGCGCTTTGGACTCAATGACTACGTGGCGCGCGTGGTGGAGCGCGAGGGCGATACGGCCGAGCCGGAGGCCGCCCGCGCGCTGGCCGTGGCCGTGCGCAGCTACCTGGTTCAGCAGGCCGCGCGCGAGCAAGGCTGCTTCCGTATCKCCGACAGCAGCCGCACGCAGCGCGTGCTGCCGCGCACACCCACCGCCGCGGCGCGGCGCGCGGCCGACCAGACCGACGGGCTGGTGCTGTCCGGCGTGGCCGTACGCTATCACCACGATGCCGGCGGCCCGGGCCGCATGGCGTGGACCGAGGCCAGGCGCGCGGCGGGCCAGGGCCAAGCCTTCGATACCATTCTGGCGCGCTGGTGGCCGCAGGCCACGCTGACMTCGTTCCAGAGCCCGGTCGCCGGCGATTGCCTGGCGATCGCCAATGCGCGGCAATGGCTGGCCCAGCGCGCGCCGCAATGGCAGCGCCGGCTGGGTGCCGAGCCGGGCTATGAAGCGCCGCCGCTGCCGGCGGTCTGCGAGGTCCGCGAAGGCCGGCCCTATGCCGATGCGCGCCGCAACCGGCTCTATATCCACCGGCTTGCCAGCGAGGACGACCGCATCGCGCTGGCACACGAATACCTGCACCTCGCGTTCGCGCGCCATCCGCGCGGGCAGGACGAGCAATTCGTCGAAGGCCTCGCGCGCAAGCTGGTGCGCACGGAAAATCCGTCATGAACCGCACCTTTTTCTCCCCGCACCGCTGGTCACCTGCCGCGCTGGCGCTCGCCTGGGCCGTGGCACCGTTGGCGGGCACGGCCGGGCCGGTCGCCGAGCTCGAAGGCCCGGCCGGCGGCTGGCGCCACAGCGGCCTGTCCAGCGAGCTGGAACGCTACACCGCGGCCTATCCCAAGCCGCCGGTGGACCGCGGCGCGCAGAAATACCGCACGCTGATCGAAGGCCGCCTGCACCGGGCCGGCAAGGAAGGCCGCAAGCCGCCCACGCTGGTGGTCAACGGCAACGCAATGCCGCTCTATGCCGACGAGCAGGGTCGCTTTGCCCGGCCATGGGCGTTCGGGCGCGGCTCCAACAGCGTCGAGATCATTTCCGCCGACGGCGCCTCGCGCCAGCGCCTGCAGTTCTACGAGGCCGACGCCACCAAGGTCCAGGCCAGGCTGCGCGCCGTGCTGACCTGGGACGATCCCAAGGCCGAGGTCGACCTGCATGTGATCTCGCCGGACGGCGGTCATGCCTTCTGGGCCAGCCCGCTGCTGCCCGCGGGCGGGGGCCTCGACGTGGACAGCGTGGACGGAGCCGGCCCCGAGATCTTCTCCAGCGCCGCGCCGCGCCCGGGCGTGTGGCTTTTCTACGTGAACTATTGGGGCAATTTCGACGCCGCCGGCTACAACTTCCAGGCTGGCGCAAACGCGCGCGACCTGATCACCGCCAGGCTCACGCTGATCTACAACGAGAACACGCTCAACGAGAAGCGCGAGACCCTGGTGGTGCCGCTGCGCAAGCTGGGCGAACTGACGCTGATGAAATCGGTGCGCTTCTGACCGGCGTCCTCCAAGGGCGAAAGCCAGGAAGCAGATAATGCCCGCCAGGGGCAGGGAATGTGGATATGCATCGCAAGCCGAATTTCGCTTTAGCCAGACTGATCCTGCCGGCCTTGCTGCTGGCGGGCGCCGCGCATGCCGACGATGCCATCGAGTTCACCACGCCACGCAACGGATGGCGCAATTCGGCGGGTGACACTGCCAATTACACGCAGGAGGTCCACTATCCCGCCGTGTCGGTGTCCACGCCGGCGGGCCAGGCCGCCAGCGCCATGATCGCGGGGCGTATCCGTTCGGCGCCGAAAGCGCAGCCTGGCGGCGGTGCCGAGGGCGCCGCGCCCGCTGCGCGCGGACGTGGCCGGCGCGGCGACGGCTYGGTCGCCACGCTGGTGATCAAYGGTGTCGCCATGCCGCAGCGGGTGGAGGAGGACGGCCGCTTCTCGCGGCCATATGCGTTTTCCGCAGGCAGCAACAGCGTGGAGATGCGCAGCGCGCAGGGCGCCAGCAAGCGCGTGCAGTTCTACGACGGCTACCAGGGCCGGACCCGGCCGCGCTTGCGCGTGGTGCTGTCCTGGGATAGCGATGCCACCGACCTGGACCTCCATGTGGTTGCGCCGGACGGCCAGCACACCTTCTACGCAAATCGCGTCGCCGGCAACGGCGGGGCGCTCGACGTCGACGTGACCACCGGCTATGGTCCCGAGATCTATTCGATCGCCGCGCCGCCGCCCGGCACCTATCTCGTCTACGTGAACTACTACGGCAGCGGTGCGGGGCCCGAAGCCATCACCGTGGCCCAGGTGGCGGTGATCACCGACGAGAACACGCCCAGCGAAAAGCAGCAGGTATTCCGCGTGCCGATGCGCAAGCCCGGCGAGCTGACCCTGATCAAGTCATTTGTCATGAAGTGACCCGAGGAGCCATGTGACCGATCTGACCGAGCTGACCGATCTGACCGACGCGACCAGGCCGCAGAAGAAAATCCTGTTCCTCAGCGTTTCCGCCGGCGCCGGGCACATGCGTGCCGCCGAGGCCCTGAGGCTGACGGCGCAGGCCGAATTCCCCGAGGTGCGGACCCTGCATCTCGATGTGATGGCGTACGTGCCCGCCACCTTCCGCAAGCTCTACACGGACCTCTACATCAAGCTGGTCAACAGCTATCCGGCCTTGTGGGGCATGCTGTACCAGCATACCTCGGAGGCCGATCCCGCCGCGCCCATGCAGAAACTGCGGCGGGCCGCGGAGCGCCTCAGCACGCGCGCGCTGCGCCGGGCGATCKACGAATTCGCGCCGGACGCCATCGTCTGCACGCACTTCCTGCCGGCCGAGATCCTGATGCATGAAGTGCGCCGCCAGCGACTGGCCGTGCCGGTGTGGRTGCWGGTGACCGATTTCGACCTGCATKGCATGTGGGTGATTCCCCATATGACGGGCTACTTCGCCGCCAGCGAGGAAATCGCCTTTCGCATGCGGGCCAGCCGCATCGAGGCGGGGCGCATCCATACCACCGGTATCCCGGTGGTGCCGGCCTTCACCCAGCCGCAGGACCGGCACGCTTGCGCCGCGCATTTTGGCCTGGACCCGGCGCGGCGCACCATCATGCTGATGGGGGGCGGCGCCGGCCTCGGCGGCCTGGACGAAGCCGCCGACGCGCTGATGCGGCTGGGCGACGATTTCCAGTTGATCGTGCTGGCCGGGCGCAACGAGGCCGCATTGAATCGCCTCAGGACGCTGGCGGGCGCGCATCCCGGCCGGCTGTTTCCATTCGGATTCACCAATGAGGTGGAACGGCTGATGGCCTGCTCTGACCTCGTCATCACCAAGCCCGGCGGGCTGACCACCTCCGAATGCCTGGCCATGGGCGTGCCGATGGTCGTCAATGCGCCGATCCCGGGACAGGAGGAGCGCAACGCGGACTATCTGCTGGAGCAGGGCGCTGCGCTCAAGGCCGTGGACCTGGTCTCGCTCGAATACCGTGTGCGCCTGCTGCTGGCCGAACCGGCCCGGCTGGACGCGATGCGGGAGCGGGCTCGCTCGCTGGGCCAGCCTGCGGCGGCCCGGCGCGTGCTGCAGACCGTGCTGGCGCAATTGCCTGGCCGGCAAGACCGCGCGCCGCTGCCGGCGGAGGCAGGCTGATGCGCTMCCTGAACCTGTCTGGCCCGCAGCGGCATGCGCAGGCATTTCCGTCGCGGCACCCGCTGGTGCTGCTGCTGATCATCGGCTGGACCTTGCTGCTGGCGTACTTCTTTGCCAATGTCGAGATCCAGATCGAAGGCGCTGCCGGCTGGGCCGCCAACCTGCCCACCTGGCGCATCGAGCATCACTGGCTGCTGGATATCTTCTGGGGCGGTCGCCCGATGACCGGCTATCACGCCTGGGTATTTCCCTGCGTGGCCCTGTTCTTCCATTTCCCGCTGCTGTTTGCCGGTCGCTGGAACTGGCGGGCGGAAGCCCGTGTGATCGCCTGCATCATGGTGTTCTGGATCACCGAGGATTTTCTCTGGTTCGTGCTCAATCCGGCGTATGGCGTGGCGCGCTTCGCGCCAGAATTCGTGCCCTGGCATATCCACTGGCTGGCCGGCGCGCCGACGGATTACTGGGTGTCGCTACTGGCGRCGGCCTTGCTTTTCTGGGTCTCGGGCCGGCGCGCCTGAGAGAAAATGTGTTCTTAACGACATATTACATGCGTAAATAGCCGAATAAGTGCCGTATTGATAACTATCTGGCGCCGCCGCGGATCGCCTTGGCCGCATAGGAGTAGAATCACGCTCTTGTGTACTTTGTAGCATTCTTATAACAATGAGCCCCCGTCCTTCGCGCATGGCGTGCGTTGACGCACTCAAGGCGATCAGCTCGCAACTGATCGTGCTGCACCATCTTGCCTTCTACGGCCCGATGTCCGACGTGGCCCACGTGCTGGCGCCCGATCTGCTCGACTGGTTCTCCCAATACGCGCGCATTGCCGTACAGGCCTTCCTTGTCATCAGCGGATTCCTCGCGGCGCGCAGCCTGGCGCCCGGCGGTCATCTGATGGTGCCGCATCCCTTGCTTGCGATCTGGCGGCGCTACCAGAAACTGGTGGTGCCTTATACCGCGGCCATCCTCATCGCCATTGCCGGTGCAGCCATCGCGCGCACCTGGATGCATCACGATTCGATTCCCGGCGCGCCGGGCCTGCACCAGTTCCTGGCGCATGTGCTGCTGCTGCATAACGTGCTGGATTTCGATGCGCTATCGGCCGGCGTCTGGTACGTCGCCATCGACCTGCAGCTGTTTGCCTTGCTGATCGCGGCGCTGTGGCTGGCGCGCCGGTGCGCAAGGTGGTTCGACGTGGAGGGCGCCGTGTTCGGCATGCCACTGGTGGCGGGGCTGGCGCTGGCGTCGCTGTTCTGGTTCAACCGTGATGCCGCGTGGGATGTGTGGGCGATCTATTTCTTCGGCGCCTATGGCATGGGTACGCTGGCGTTCTGGGCGTCCGAGCCGGAGCGTTCGCCGGTGGCGCTGATGGTGCTGGGCGCGGCGGTGCTGGCCGCGCTGATCGTGGACTTCCGCCTGCGTATCGCAGTGGCCCTTGCGGTGGCCTTGCTGCTGGGCATGGCGCGTCGTGGCGGCTGGCTGGAGCACTGGCCGCGCGCCAATGTGCTGGCGTTCTTCGGCCGCATTTCCTACTCGGTTTTCCTGGTGCACTTCCCGGTGTGCCTGGTAGTCAACGCCGTGGTATCCCATCTTGCGCCGCACCAGCCCGTGCTCAATGCACTTGGCATGGTTGCCGCGTGGGTGCTGAGCAACGCGGCCGGCGCGCTGTTCTACCGTTATGTGGAGAGCGGGACGCCGCTGCGGGCCCTGCGCCAGGCGGTGTGGCCGGCCCGCGCCGAAGCGCCGCGGCGCCAGCCTGCCGGGCGGCAGCAGTCGACCTGAGCGGCCCGCCGGTTTTCCGGCGCATCGCAAGCAGACGCATGCCAACTGCGGCGCCAGGCCTGAACAGCCTGGCGCCGCTTTCACTTGGTGCCTGTGCACCGCGATCCGGCAGCGTGCGGGCATGCCACCGCACGGCTGCGGTGCGCCTGGTCAAGGTGCGGCATTGTTGGCCGCGCAACACAGGGTAAAAACKAGCATTGGGATATGGCATGAAGGTTGCCTACTATGAAACTGTAAACCTGACCGTTTGGTCAGGATTCCTGTTCCGAGGCTGCCATGTCCGATCATATCGTCCTGACCTCGCACGCACGCCGCGACAAGCCGGCGGAGCCCATTCACTGGGGGGCCGCCAGCGCCGCGGAGCGCGGTCCCGTGATCGCCAGCCTGACCAATCCCGACCAGCGCAACGTGATCGGCACCCACTCGGGCGCCTATGCGGTGTATCGCGCACTGGCGGTCGCCTCGGGCCGGCTGCAGCGCGATCACCGGGCTGACCTGACCGATACCGCGCCGGCCGAACCCATCGGCCCGCATCCACAGTGGGCCGACCCGGACAAGATCGTTTCCATGGATCCCTGGGGCCACCTGGTCTCCACCGCCTTTGCAGACCGGATCGCGGCGGGCATCGATATCCGGCCCTCGATTGCCGTTACCCGCGCCCATATCAATATGCCCGAACTGGCGGGCGCCATCGCGGCAGGGCGCCTGGTGCCGGACGGCCGGATCCTCCACGCCAACGGCGACGTGCGCGTGACCAAGGCCGCGATCGACCCGGTCTGGTACCTGCCGGGCCTGGCGCGGCGCTTCGATATCAAGGAAAGCGCGCTGCGCCGTGCCTTGTTCGAGCAGACCAGCGGCATGTTCCCCGAACTGGTGACGMGGGCGGACCTCAAGGTGTTCCTGCCGCCCATCGGCGGCATGACGTTGTACTTCTTCGGCGATGTCAGCCAGCTCGGCAAGCCCGAGACCAAGGTGGCCTGCCGTGTGCACGACGAATGCAACGGCTCCGACGTGTTCGGCTCCGATATCTGCACTTGCCGGCCCTATCTGGCGCATGGCATCGAGGTGTGCATCGAGATGGCGCAACAGGGCGGAGTGGGCCTGGTGGTCTACAACCGCAAGGAAGGCCGCGMGCTGGGCGAAGTCACCAAGTTCCTGGTCTACAACGCTCGCAAGCGCCAGGTCGGCGGCGACCGCGCCGAGACCTATTTMGCGCGCACGGAATGCGTGGCCGGCGTGCAGGACATGCGTTTCCAGGAACTCATGCCCGACGTTTTCCACTGGCTCGGCATCAAGCGCATCGACCGCTGGGCCTCGATGAGCAATATGAAGCACGGGGCGCTGACCGCCCAGGGTATCGAGGTGGTCGAGCAGGTGGCGATCCCCGATGCGCTGATTCCGGCCGACGCCCGCGTGGAAATCGACGCCAAGGTAGCGGCTGGCTACTTCACGAGCTATACCCCGCCGGATGCGGAAGAACTTGCACTGGCAAAGGGTAGAGGACTGAACGAATGAACCAGACACCTGAAGCGGGCGTGCCGGGCGGCCCGTCCGATGCCTTCACCCAACCCGCCAGCGACGGCGGCGGCTGGGCCAGCCCGGTGCCCGCCGGGCATCCGGCCGCGGCGCTGCTGACCGGGCAGGCGGTGCGCGCGCACTGCGCCACCGTCACCGAGCACGTGGCGGCGGGCGCCTCCGAACTGTTTACCTGGCACCCGGACCGCATCGCCGCGGTGGCGGACTACGTGGCGGCCACTATCCGCCAGCGCTATCCGGACCTGAACGTGCCTTATCACAGCCGCTGGCGCCATTTCGAGAGCGGCGCGGGCGAGAAACTGGACCGCTGGCAGATCCTGTGCGAGCGCGGCGGGCTGTCCGGCGAGGCCGATCGCGAGGAGCGCGCCCGCATCGGCATCGACCTGGTGATCCCGAGCGTGCTGCTGGATGCGGGCGCGGGCCCGGACTGGCGCTATCGCGACCCGGCCAGCGATCTCTCGCTGACCCGCTCGGAAGGCCTGGGCGTGGCGAGCTTCGACCTGTTCGCGCGCGGCGGATTCTCCGCCCAACCCGGCCAGCCGTTGCGCGCCGATGCCGAACGCCTGATGCGTATCGACGCCTCTTCCATCGCYACCGCGTTCCAGGTGGCGCAGCACAATCCGCTGGTCGGCCTGGAAGGCCGGGCCGGGCTGCTGCGCCGGCTCGGCGAGGTGGCGCAGGCCACGCCGGCCGTGTTCGGCACGCCGGCGCGACTTGGCAACCTGTACGACTACCTCAAGGCGAGTGCCGTCGACGGTCACATCGAGGCCGGCTTCGTGCTGAGCACGCTGCTGGTGGCGCTGGGTCCGGTATGGCCGGGGCGCGTCATGCTGGAGGGCGTCTCGCTGGGCGACTGCTGGCATCACCCGGCCTGCGCCGACGGCCTGGTGCCGTTCCACAAGCTCACGCAGTGGCTGACGTACTCGTTGCTCGAACCGCTGGAGGACGCCGGGCTGACCGTCACCGGGCTGGAAGCGCTCACCGGCCTGCCCGAATACCGCAACGGCGGCCTGCTGTTCGATTTCGAGCTGATGGTGCCGCGCGACCCGGCCTTCGCCTCGGTGACGCACACGGTGGACGAGCCGGTCATCGTGGAATGGCGCGCGCTCACGGTCACCGGCCTGGACCTGGTGGCCGCCTCGGTGCGCGAGGCGCTCGGGCTGTCAGCCGCCGATTTTCCGCTGGCGCGCGTGCTCGAAGGCGGCACCTGGGCGGCGGGGCGCCGCATTGCCGCCAAGCGCAGGCCCGGCGGCCCGCCGCCTTTCGCCATCGACAGCGACGGCACGGTGTTCTAGCCTGCGCGCCGCGCGCCCTCCAGGGGGCGCGCGGCGGTACCCCTTTGCGATTCGCCTCCCGAGGAGCGCAACATGACCGATCTTTCCGCTGTACCGCCTGTCACGCCATCGGTGATGGTGGTGGACCATCCGCTTGTGCAGCACAAGGTCACGCTGGTCCGCAGCGAAGACACCACCACGGACAATTTCCGCCGGCTGGTCCGCGAGATCAGCCAGTTGCTGACCTACGAAGCCACGCGCGACCTGGCGATGGAGACCATCGCCATCAAGACCCCGATCGCGCCGATGGAGTCGCCGGTGCTGTCGGGCAAGAAGCTGTGCCTGGTGTCCATCCTGCGGGCCGGCAACGGTTTCCTTGACGGCATGCTGGACCTGCTKCCGGCCGCGCGCGTGGGCCATATCGGCCTGTACCGCGATCCGGAGACGCTGGAGCCGATCGAGTACTACTTCAAGATGCCGGAGGATATCCGCGAGCGGCTGGTGATCGTGGTSGACCCGATGCTGGCCACCGGCAAYTCSGCCATCGCSGCGCTSAACCGKCTCAAGGAGGCSGGCGTGAGCACGCTCAAGTACGTGTGCCTGATYGCCTCGCGCCCGGGTTTGCGCGCGTTGCAGGCGGCGCATCCCGACGTGGCCATCGTCACGGCGGCGATCGACGAGGAGCTCAACGAGCACGGCTACATCGTTCCCGGCCTGGGCGACGCCGGCGACAGGCTCTACGGCACGCGCTGATGGGCGCGCCGGCCACGGCGCCGCCGCCATGCTTCCCGCCACAGCAGGAAGCGGCGGGCGGGCGCATTCGCCAGGAGAACGAGGCGCTGATCCTGCGCGCCGCCGAATACGTGTTTGCGCGTGCCGGCTTTGCCGGCGCCACCATGGCCGAGATTGCCACGCAGGCCGGCGTGCCGAAGTCCAACCTCCACTACTACTTCCGCACCAAGCAGGCCCTGTACCGCGCGGTGCTGGCGCATACGCTGGCGCTGTGGCTTTCGGAAACCGACATCATCGCCGCCGGGCAGCGCCMGCAGGTGGCGCTGGAGCAGTACATCCGCGCCAAGATGCGGCTGTCCGCCAGCCACCCCGATGCCTCGCGCGTGTTTGCCAATGAGCTGCTGCATKGCGCGCCGGAGATCCGTGACGTGCTCAGCGGCGCGCTGCGCGCGCTGGTGACGCGCAAGGCKAGCGTGATCAAGGAATKGATCGCGCGCGGCGAAATGGCCAGCGTGGACMCTTGGCACCTGTTCTTCACGATCTGGGCCGCGACCCAGACCTATGCCGATTTTGAGTCGCAGGTATGCGCCGTGCTCGKGGTGAGCCACCTGGGCCAGCGCGATTTCGAACAGGCCACCGACCACCTGGTGCGGCTGCTGCTGCGCGGTTGCGGGCTGGAACCGGCCGGCCTGGCCATGAAGTTGTCAACAAGGGGAGAAAGCCATGAGGTTTGAGGGCAAGCGCAGGACCTGGTTGAAGTTCGCGGCGGCCATGGCCGGCGCAGGCACGCTCGCCGGCATGCAGCCAGCCATGGCGCAGGCCAAGGTGAAAGTCGCGGCGGTCTACACCGTGCCTGTGGAGCAGCAGTGGGTGTCGCGCATCCACAAGGCGCTCAACGAGGCCAAGGCGCGCGGCGAGATCGACTACGTGTTCTCGGARAGCGTSTCSAAYGCCGACTAYGARCGCGTGCTGCGCCAGTAYGCSGAGCAGGGCTCGGCGCTGATCCTGGGCGAGTCGTTCGCCGTGGAAGCGGCGGCGCGCAAGGTGGCCAAGKACTACCCKAAGATCGCCTTCCTGATGGGTTCCTCCGGCAAGCCGCAGGCGCCCAATTTCTCGGTGTTCGACAACTATATCCAGGAGCCTTCCTACCTCACCGGCATGATCGCGGGCGGCATGACCAAGACCAACCATATCGGCATGGTCGGCGGCTACGCCATCCCCGAAGTGAACCGGCTGATGCATGCCTTCATGGAAGGCGCGCGCGAGGTCAATCCCAAGGTGAAGTTCACGGTCAGCTTCATCGGTTCGTGGTTCGACCCGCCCAAGGCCAAGGAAGCCGCCTTCGCCATGATCGACAAGGGCGCGGACGTGCTCTACGCCGAACGCTTCGGCGTCTCGGACGCCGCCAAGGAAAAAGGCAAGCTGGCCATCGGCAACGTCATCAACACCCAGCCGCARTAYCMKGCCACSGTGGTGGCYTCGGCGCTGTGGAACATGGAGCCSACGRTKGGCGCSGCGCTSGCMAAGGTCAAGKCCGGCCAGTTCAAGAACGAGGACTACGGCCMKTACTCCCTGATGAAGTTCAAGGGCGCCGAGCTGGCGCCGCTGGGCACCTTCGAGGGCAAGGTGCCGGGCGACGTGATKGGCAAGGTCAAGGCCAGGGAGAAGGCGATTCTCGACGGCAAGTTCGCGGTCAAGGTGGTCGAGACGGAGCCGAAGTCGTCGCAGTGAGGGCGCTTTCAATGGGCTGCCCTTGCCTGCTTCCCTCTCCGGCCGGGTGGGAGAGGGGAGCGGGCCGTCCCTGCTTTCAATGCCCGACCTGATATTCATCCATCGCCCATGACCACCCCCATCCTGCGCCTGAGCGGCATCACCAAGCGCTTCGGCACGCTGCTGGCCAACGACGATATCTCGCTCGATCTGCAGCGTGGCGAGGTGCTGGCCCTGCTGGGGGAGAACGGCGCTGGCAAGAGCACGCTGGTCAGCATCCTGTTCGGGCACTACGTGGCCGATGCGGGCACGGTCGAGGTCGATGGCCAGCGCCTGCCGCCCGGCCAGCCGCGCGCCGCGCTGGCGGCGGGCATCGGCATGGTGCACCAGCATTTCACGCTGGCCGACAACCTTTCGGTGCTGGACAACATCCTGCTCGGCACGCAGCCGCTGTGGCACTGGCGGCTGGAGCGRCGCGCCGCGCGCGAGAAGGTGCTGACGCTGGCGCAGCGTTTCGGCCTGGGCGTGCGGCCGGGCGCGCGCGTGGGCGAGCTGTCGGTGGGCGAGCGTCAGCGCGTGGAGATCGTCAAGGCGCTGTACCGCGGCGCGCGCGTGCTGATCCTGGACGAGCCCACCGCGGTACTGACGCCGCACGAGGCCGAGACGCTGTTCGCCACGCTGGCGCAATTGATCGCGGAGGGCTTGTCGGTGATCTTCATCAGCCACAAGCTCGACGAAGTGCTGCGCGTCTCGGACCGCATCGCCGTACTGCGCGGCGGGCGGCTGGTGGCGCAGCGCGCCGCCGCGCAAACCAGCAAGGCCGAACTGGCCGAGCTGATGGTGGGCCGCGTGGTGTCCATGCCGGAGCGGGTGCCACTGGAAGGCGGCGCGGACGAAGCMGACGTGGTGCTGGCGTTGCGGCAGGCCGGCGCGCGCGCGGCGGACGGGCGCGCACTGCTCAGCCAGCTCAGCCTCCAGGTGCGCGCAGGGGAGATCGTCGGCATCGCGGGCGTGTCCGGCAACGGGCAGGCCGCACTGGCCGAGCTGCTMAGCGGTACMCTCGCCGCATCGGAAGGTGGCGTCACCCTGGCCGGCAAGCCCATGCCGGCGCGGCCCGCTGCGTGGATCGGCGCGGGGGTGGCGCGCGTGCCGGAGGACCGGCATGCGGTTGGCGTCGTCGGCGATCTGGCGGTATGGGAGAACGCAGCCAGCGAACAGCTTGGCCAGCCGCATTTTTCACGGGCCGGCGTGATCCGCCGCGCKGCGGCGCAACGCTTCGCGCGCGAGCTGGTGGCCCGTTTCGACGTGCGCACGGCCGGCATCGACGTGCCGGCGCGCACCATGTCCGGCGGCAATATGCAGAAGCTGATCCTGGGCCGTGCGCTCTCGGTGCGCGGGGAGGGCAAGGCGCCGCTGCTGGTGGTGGCCAGCCAGCCCACCTGGGGGCTCGACATCGGCGCGGTGGCCTATGTGCGCGCCCGCCTGCTCGACGCGGCGCGCGAAGGCGCGGCCGTGCTGCTGATCTCGGAGGACCTCGACGAACTCCACGCGCTCGCKGACCGCATCGCGGTGATGCATGCCGGGCGCCTCACGCCGGCCCGCCCGACGGCTGCCTGGACGCTGGGCGAGCTCGGCCTGGCGATGGCCGGCGCGGGCGATGCCGCTGGCGCGGGCGCGCATGGGGAGACGCTGCATGCGGCTTGAACCCCGGACCGGCGTCTCGCGTGTCGCCATGCTGGCCGCGCCCGTGATCGCCATCGCCGCCACCTTGCTGATCTGCGCCGTGCTGGTGCGCTGGGCCGGCGCACCGGTGGGGCGCGCCTATGCGCTGTTGCTCGAGGGTGGCTTCGGCTCGCGCTTCGCGTGGTCGGAAACGCTGACGCGCGCCACGCCCCTGATCCTCACGGGGCTGTCGGTAGCGGTGGCGTTTCGCGCCCGCCTGTTCAACATCGGCGCGGAAGGGCAGCTCTATCTCGGCGCGCTGGCGGCGGTGGCGGTGGGCGGGCAGGTCGACGGCGCGGCCGCGCCGTGGGCCCAGCAGCTTCCGGCCGGCGTGCACTTCGCGCTGATGGTGGGGGCGGGCATGCTGGCGGGCGCCTTGCTCCTGCTCGGCGCCGCGTGGCTCAAGACGCGGCTCGGCGTGGACGAGGTGGTGACCACCTTGCTGGGCAACTTCATCGTGCTGCTGCTTGTGTCGATGATGCTGGACGGGCCGATGAAGGACGCCATGGCGATGGGCTGGCCCCAATCCGTGCCGCTGGTGCCGGAGCTGGAACTGTCGAAGCTGATGGAGCGCACGCGCGTGCACAGCGGCTTGCTGCTGGCGTGCGCGCTGGCGGTGATCCTGTGGGCGGTCAACCGCTTCACGGTGTTTGGCATGCAGATGCGCGCGGTGGGSGCCAACGCGCGCGCCGCGGCCTTCGTCGGGGTGCCGGTGCGGCGCGTGACGATGTGGACGGCGCTGCTGTCGGGCGCGCTGGCAGGGCTGGCGGGCGTGATCGAGGTGGCGGGCCGCACCAGCTATCTCACGCTCGATATCTCGCCTGGCTACGGCTACGCGGGCGTGGTGATCGCCATGCTGGCCGCGCTGCATCCGCTCGGCGTGGTGGCGGCCTCGGTCTTCGTGGCCGGCGTGCTGGTCGGAGCCGACGGCATGAGCCGCGCCGTGGGCGTGCCCAACGCGATTGCCGACGTGATCGTGGCGGTGGCCCTGCTGGCCATGCTGGTGGCGACCATGCTMACCCGTTACCGCATCCGCTTCGACGCCGTGCGCAAGGTGGCCTGATGGAACTGCTCGATATCCTGGCTGCCGCGCCATTCTGGATCGCGGTGCTGCGCGTGGCCACGCCGCTCATCTTCGGCACGCTCGGCGTGCTGCTGTGCGAGCGCGCCGGCGTGCTCAACCTCGGCATCGAGGGGATCATGGTGGCGGGCGCCTTCGGCGGCTGGCTGGCCGTCTACCACGGCATGCCGCTGTGGGGCGGGGTGGCTGCCGCGGCGGGCGTGGGGCTGGTGTTCGGCCTGCTGCACGGCTGGCTCACGGTGAGCCTGGCGCTGTCGCAGCACGTGGCCGGGCTCGGCGTGACGATGCTGGCCACCAGCCTGTCCTACTACGCCTACCGGCTCGGCTTTGCCTCGGTGTCCACGCCGCCGACCATCACGCCCTTCGGGCCGATGCGCTGGATGGCGGAGGTGCCGTTGCTGGGCGGGTTGCTCGGCCCGGTGCTCGGCGAGGAAACGGCGCTGACCTTGCTGGCGCTGGCGCTGGTGCCGCTGGTGGCCTGGCTGCTCTATCGCACGCCGCTCGGGCTGGCGGTGCGCATGGTGGGCGAGAATCCCGCCGCGGCCGAAGGGCAGGGCATCCGCGTGGGCGCCATGCGCATCGGCGCGGTGATGGCCGGCTCGGCGCTGATGGCGGTGGGCGGTGCTTTCMTCACGCTGTCGGCCTTCAATGCGTTCTTCTTCAATATGATCAACGGCCGCGGCTGGATCTGCGTGGCGCTGGTGGTGTTCGCCTCGTGGCGTCCCGGCCGGGCGCTGGCGGGCGCCTTGCTGTTCGCGGCATTCGATGCGTTGCAGCTGCGCCTGCAGCAAAGCGGTGCCAGCCTGCCCGGGCTGCCGCCGCTGCCCTACCAGCTCTACCTGATGCTGCCCTATGTACTGTCGATTCTCGCGCTGGTGCTGGTGGCGCGGCGCGCCACCTATCCGCAGGCGCTGATGAAGCCCTATCGCAAGGGCGAACGCTGATCCACACGGAAACACMAAGAAAAAGAGCCCATCATGCTCGACCTGATCCTGCGCAACTGCTCGCTCCCGGATGGGCGCACCGGCATCGATATCGGCATCGCCGGCGATCGTATCAAGGCCGCGGAGCCGGCCCTCACGGCGCACGCGGCCACCGAGGTCGACGCTGCCGGCCAACTGGTGACGCCCCCCTTCGTCGATGCGCATTTCCACATGGATTCCACGCTGTCCTACGGCAAGCCGCGCATCAACCAGTCCGGCACCTTGCTGGAGGGCATTGCGCTATGGGGCGAACTCAAGCCGCTGCTGACGCAGGAGGCCATCGTCGAGCGCGCGCTCGCCTATTGCGACTGGGCCGTGGCCAAGGGGCTGCTGGCGATCCGCTCGCACGTGGATGTTTGCGACCCGCGCCTGCTCGCCACCGAGGCGCTGCTGCACGTGCGCGAGAGGGTCAAGCCCTACCTGGACCTGCAACTGGTGGCGTTTCCGCAGGACGGCGTGCTGCGCGCGCCTGGCGCGCTCGACAACCTCAGGCGGGCGCTCGACATGGGCGTGGATGTGGTCGGCGGTATTCCGCATTTCGAGCGCACCATGGCCGATGGCGCGGAATCCGTGCGCATCCTGTGTGAACTGGCCTGCGAGCGCGGCCTGCGCGTGGACATGCATTGCGACGAGAGCGACGATCCCTTGTCGCGCCATGTCGAAACGCTGGCGGCGCAGTCGGTGCGCCTGGGGATGCAGGGCCGGGTCACCGGCTCGCACCTGACCTCGATGCACTCGATGGACAACTACTACGTGTCCAAGCTGATCCCGCTGATGCGCGAAGCCGGCGTGGCCGCCATCGCCAACCCGCTGATCAATATCACGCTGCAGGGCCGGCACGATACCTACCCGAAGCGCCGTGGCATGACCCGGGTGCCGGAACTGATGGCCGCGGGCGTGCCGGTTGCCTTCGGCCACGATTGCGTGATGGACCCGTGGTACGGGCTGGGCTCCGGCGACATGCTGGAGGTGGCGCACATGGGCCTGCACGTGGCGCAGATGACCGGGCAGGATGCCATGCGCGCCTGTTTCGATGCGGTCACGAAGACACCTGCCGGCATCCTGGGCCTGGAAGGCTACGGTATCGCGCCCGGTTGCCGTGCCGACCTTGTGTTGCTGCAGGCGCGCGATCCGGTGGAGGCGATCCGGCTGCGCGCCACGCGGTTGCTGGTGCTGCGCGGCGGCAAGGTGGTGGCCAGCACGCGCCCGGCTACCGCCACGTTGCATCTGGCCGGCCGGCCAGGGCAGGTGTGCTTCCAGCCATGACCGCGCGCGCCACCCGGGGCAAGACGCGTTCTTGAAAGAAAGTACCGAGGGGCAGTTGACAGGATATTCCGCACTCGGCATAATTCAATTCTTCGCAGCGCTGCAGCAATTCAGGCAGCAAAACGAAGCCCAGATGGCGAAATTGGTAGACGCACTAGGTTCAGGTCCTAGCGGTGGCAAYACTGTGGAGGTTCGAGTCCTCTTCTGGGCACCAAGACTCGATAAAAAAGGCCGTTGCTTACGCAGCGGCCTTTTTTTTATGGCGCGTCCTTTGTGGCGCGGCATCGGGGTGGCGAAAGCCGTGGCGATGCCATCCCGCGACCGGTGCAACTGCCGGCCCCGGGCGCGCAGGCCCGGCCGCCGAAACCCAGGTCGTGCGGCGCCGCACGAAGGTAAGCGTGCAGATCCTAACGCTTGCGCCGGCTTTGACCTATGCTCAAGCGAAAGTCGTAGCTTTTTTCGAGCCAGGGGTGCAGTCATGGCCAGGGGCGTGTCATCTCCGAGCAGCACAGGAGGCGGTGCGGGCAGCGCTGCTTCCGGGCATTGCACGAGCGTGTCCCATCTCCATCCTCATGCCTGCTGCCTGCGCTGTTGCTCCGTACTTGCCTTCCTTGTCGCCACGCTGGCGCAGGCCGAAGAACGCCCGGCCGGCGGCGGCGCCGGCCTCGCCTGGGATCCGTTCGAATCCGAATCACCCACCCAGGTAGCCAGCAACGAAGCTGTCGTGGTGGTGGTTGTCATGAAGCCTGCCGCGTCGGACGAGCAGTCGGGCGCGTCAGCCGCAGTCCCCACGGAATTGCCGGCAGGCGCCACTGCCGCCCAGCCCAGCCTGGCGGCCTCGCTCGGCGGCTGGGGCCGGCCCGCCGTGGCGCTCTCATCCGGGCCGCCTTCCACTGCCTACAACGATGCGCCCGGCCCGCTGGCCGCGGCCGCCGGCATCGTCTACACGGAGCCCGCTCCAAGACMCGCGCGGCCCGCGGTATCGCTGCACCTGGACGATGTCACGAGCGCTACTGGCTATGTCGGCAACCGCGTGCAGAGCCTGGCGCTGGCGCTGGATACCGTGCTGCCGCAGGCCGGCGGCCTCACGATCCAGCCACGCGTGCAGATCGCCTACCAGTCCGGCGCCGACAGGGGTGGCTCTGGCTTCCTCGGTGTCCAGCCAGGCGATGCCAGCGCCGCCGAGGTGATGGTGCGGCTGTACCGCACCCAGCCCACGCGGCTCACCGGCGCCAACGGCATCTATCCCTTTGTCGAAGCGGATCTATGGCAGGACCGCAAGCAGGTCATCAATATCAATGGCACGCGCATCGATCCCGACATGCTGCGTGGCCTGCTGTCGCTCAATGTGGGCGCGCACGGCAGCACCAACGGTGGCGTCAAGTTATGGCTCAAGCTGAAGGCCGGCCGCAGTCCGGGCGGCACCTTGGGCGCGCGCTATCGCTGGTAGGCAGGTCTCTCGCAGGCAGCAGGCAGGCAGGGCAGGCTGTTTGACGGCCTGGGGAGAGGTGTGCCATACGGATGTAAAAAACGCTTGCATTCATGCGCCGCTGCGCTACAATGGCGACCTCGCGTGCGGCTGTAGCTCAGTTGGATAGAGTACTTGGCTACGAACCAAGGGGTCGTGGGTTCGAATCCTGCCAGCCGCACCACCTATTAAAAGGGCTTCCAGAAATGGAAGCCCTTTTTCATTTGGGCTCCGCTGCCAGCTTCATGGCAGTTGGCCTGCATCATGCCGGAGATCCGAGGCTATCCCGCGTATAGCAACCCTATGCGACAGGCCCATCGGAAACCAAGGACGAAGCGCGTGACCATCGTCCGCCAATTGGTCCGGAAGAACGAGGCCTTGGTCTTGCGGGCGACTGCACGGAAGGGACGAGCTAAGAGCCACCATGATCGCGACCTGCGTTGCGCTACGCTCTTTGCAGGACGCCAGGCGGCGGGTTTCATCGGCTGGCGGATTCGCCTTTAATACCTGGCAGCTTCCGGCAAGCGGCGCGACATACCGGGCGCACCGTGCAATGTCTACCATAGCGGAAGACGGCCGCAGCACTGGGCACCATACTGTGCGGAAACGCACATATGCGGAGAACGTCGCTGCCACGCGGATGTCCGGAGAATATGGAACCCCGCTCGCCTCATTGGGGATTGCCGGGCTTCCCGACACGGAGCTTCCTGATCTCGTCGCGGGCGCCTGCGGCCCGGGATTTCGCGCAGGCTTGACAGGCCCTTGTGCGTTGCTCGATCGCGCAGCGCCCGGCTTCCCGACCGGGCGGCGGGCCTGGAATAAATGCCGGCCGCCACGCGTTTACCCAGGCGGGCCACATTCCTTCTTCAGGGGAGRCATCGTGCACGATTCGCCACGCCGGATCCGCGCCACCCGCGTGCATGCGGTCGCCAGGCTCATGCTCGCGACATTCGCGGTGCTGGCGATTGCCGTCGGCGAGGCACAGCAGGCCGAGACCGACAGGCACCCCGATCGGTACGTGCTTGCGCCGCAGCGATCGAGCGTCACACTCGATGTCGTCGCCTTCACGCACTCAAGGATCCGCATGCGCTTTCACCGCATGAGCGCGCAACTCGAAGGCACAGGATCAGGTCTTGAGTCGGGCCGCGTGACGGTGACGATCGATGCCGCAAGCGTCGAGGCGCGCCCGCGCTTCCTGTCCGCGATTATCCGGGGCGGCGGCATGCTCGATGTCGCCAGCTATCCGGAGATCAGCTTTGTCAGCACCAGCTTTGCCAGCACCGGCGATGGCGGCGGGCGGCTGCTCGGCGACCTTACGATCCGCGGCATCACGCGTCCGATCAGCCTGCTCGTGACACCGGACGCCCCCGCCGGCGATCCGCATCGCGAAGGCACGCTTGCCTTTTCCGCGGCCGGAGACGTCAGCCGCCGGGAGTTCGGCTTTGCAACATGGTTCCCCGCCGTGGACGACGTCGTGCACATGGTGATTCAGGTGGAGTTCGTGCATGGGCCCTGACGGGCCTGGCAATACCGGGGCGGCTGAAATCCTGCATGCGTACGGGCCCTGCGGCGTCTAGACTCAAGCTGACGTTCCGCTGCGGAAGGTAATCATGCATCACTCAGTCGAGGCTGCGCCGACAGATCCCTCGGTAAGCGCTCCTGGTCCTGGCGACGGCCGCCCGGCGCGCCCTTCGTCCGTGGTGGAGGCAATTGACCGGATCGCCCGGTGCCACAATGTGCCGAGGGAAGTTATTCAATGGGAATTCTGGAGCGCGTGGGACGCACTTTCGACCGATGCGAAGTTCCCGGACTATGTTCTACTGTTGGCGGAGAAGAGAGTCAAAGAAGCACTTCGACGACGAGGGCAACGCGTCACGGGCGCTTGAGCCTCGCCATTTGCAACAGCACGGAGCGTCCGGAACCCTATGTCAAAGGCAATCAAGAAACAGTACCTGAAGGCACTCAACCGGCGCTTGAAGAAAGTGTCGGCAGGCAGGTTCGACACGGTATTCGTTTTCTATCCGGTCGGCTCAAAGCCGAAGGATGCGACTGGTGTGACAGCAAGTGCGTCCGTCGATGACCAGGTCCTCACCATCATGGATGCTGTCCAGGCTCGGGTATTGGCCAGGTTCGAGGCTTCGGCAAAGCAACGATAGGCCAAGTATGCCGGCGACGGCGGACGGCCTGGACGTCATGACGCTCGCCGACCGGCGAGCCGCGCTAGCGCACTACGACCGTCTCGGGTTTGCGGGCGTTCTGGTCGAGACCGGAACCCCACCGCCTACCTGATGTTCTCATCCCAGTAGGACTCGACTTGCCTGACCAGGTCGGGCGGGAGTGAAACATAGTGTTCGGCGCCGGTGTCTGCCTGCCCTTCGTTCAGCGCCCACCTGAAAAAGGCGAGKGCGTCCTTCKCCGTCGCCGGGCTCCTTGACGTCCTGGGCATGATCACAAACACGACGCCGGCAATGGGCCACGCATTGAGGCCTGGCGCATCGGTTGCCACCTGGTAGAAGTCMGCGCTCTTCTGCCATGCGGCAGATGCCACCGCGGCGCTGAACGTTTCGCGCGTGGGCGCAACGTAGTTGCCTCCGCGATTCTGCACGGATGCGTAGGGGAGTTTTCGCTGCAAGGCATAGGCTAGCTCKACATAGCCAATCGCGCCCTTGACGTTCTTCAGATAGATGGCGACACCGTCATTGCCGTTGGCGCCGATCCCCACGGGCCACTTGACGGTGGTCCCGGCGCCGACGCTGGCTTTCCACTCACCGTTMACCTTGGACAGGTAGTCAGCCCAGTTGAATGTGGTGCCCGAACTGTCACTGCGATGGACCACGACGATCTTCTGCGGGGGAAAGCGCATGCCTGGATTGATCGCGGCGATGGCAGGGTCGCTCCAGTTGACTACCTTGCCCAGGAAGATATCCGCGAGCAGCGGGCCGGTCAGGCGGATCTGGCCTGGTGCGATCCCGTCCAGATTGATCACCGGCACCACGCMGCCGATGACAAGCGGAAACTGGACGAGACCTGCCGCGCGCAACTCATCTGGCTTKAGCGGCATGTCGGAGGCGCCAAAGTCGACGCTGCCGGCCTTGATCTGCTTGATGCCGTTGCCAGACCCGGTGGCTTGATAGTTCACCTGCTGTCCCGTCTTGACGTAATACGTGGCCGCCCATTTGGAGAGCATGGGATAGACGAAGGTCGAGCCGGCACCGGTTATCTCGCCGGCTCGTGCGGACATGAAAAATACCGCGATGGCACAGGCGACGCTCACACGATGCCACACGCTCCAGCAGATCCGGCTACCACTCATTTTTTCCCCAATTCATGTTCATTTCCTGGATAAGTCGAACTATTCATTGAGCCCCGCTGGCTACGCTCCTCTCTCCTCGTATTGACTAGCTATCAAGCATAGATTCTTGCCCGCAAACCTGAAGCGCATTTTTTGAGTTGCGTGCGATTTTCCTGGTATGGGAATGACTCGGACCGTGCCCTGCATGGCTTTGGCACGCCATTCGTTTGGTACGCTATTCGAAGCGCCTGGATGTGCCGACCGCGGTATGCCTATMMAGGATGGAAGCCTTGCAGGAGACATTACTTCCTCTTTGGAATTTATAAGCATATACGGATGAGCTGATATCGCTATTGAAGATAATTTTCAGAATAAAATTCATGGAATTGAATATTTCAATTTCATGACAGCGATGTCCCGTGCGGTTCTAAGTCGGCCTTATCAGATAAGGAGAGTCGCCACTGGCTGCTGGCTTGGCATGCTGACGCCAGATCAGGCTGCGCTTCGCTGGCAAGGGGGGGCATGTMCGGTGCCTTGGKTCAGGACCAAAGGACGGACCTGTCTGGCGAGCGTCGCGAGGGCTGCGCCCCGTGCAATGGCGCGGCTGGCCACATCGTCAGGCATGTCGACGGTCTCGCGTCACCGCGGACAACGCCAGGCGGCTGCGCGGTGGCGCTCGCCACTCAGGCCGGCGGCTGCCCCGTCTGTGCCAGCAGTTCGACTAGCGTGGGCAGATCGATCGGTTTGACCAGGTGCAAGTGGAAGCCTGCGGCACGGGTGCGCTCCCGGTCTTCGGGCTGGCCAAAGCCGGTCATGGCGACGAATCGCGTGCGTGCGCATGCTGGCAACTCACGCAGCGCGCGCACCGCCGCCAGGCCGTCCATGCCGGGCATGGCGATATCGATGAGGGCAAGATCGGGGTGGCATCTGGCGGACGCGAGGATGCCTTGCTCGGCATCGTAGGCGGTCACCACCTCATGGCCGCGCAGCGTCAGCAGCATGGACAGGCTGTCGGCCGAGTCCTGGTTGTCGTCGATGACAAGTACGCGCAGGCACGCCTCGCGTGCCGCCGCCGCGCGTGATGCGCTTGCCCGCTCCGCGCTGGCCGGCGGGGAATGATAGGGCAGGCGGACGGTGAAGGTGCTGCCTTTGCCCAGCCCGGCGCTGGCGGCGGAAATGGTGCCGCMATGCAGCTCCACCAATGAGCGGGAAAGGGACAGGCCGATGCCCAGCCCCCCGCTATGGTTGCTTGTCCATCGGTTGACCTGCACGAACAGGTCGAAGATGCTATCGAGCGCGTCGGCGGATATGCCGGCCCCCTGGTCGGAAATCCTGAACATGAGATGACGCTCACCCAACGTGCCTGCCACGTMGATGATGKAGTGCTCGGGCGAGAATTTCGATGCGTTGACCAGCAGGTTCTGCAGTACCTGCACCAGCCGCGTGCGGTCGGCGGTCAGGACGACGGGCACAGGCGGCAGATCGACGCGCACGGTCTGGGCGCGCGCCTCKAGCACCGGTGCCGTGGCCTCGATGGCATGGGACACCAGTTCGCGAAACTCCACCGGGGCCAGCCGCAGTTCGATTTTTCCGGAGCTGATGCGCCCCACGTCGAGGAGGTCGTCCACGAGCCGGGTCAGGAGCGTGATCTGGCGGTCTATCAACGCGTGGCAGCGTTCGACGACGTGGCGGCCATCAGGCAGCAGCTTCATCGCGTTGAGCGCGTTGCGAACGGGTGCCAGCGGATTGCGCAACTCGTGCKAAAGGGTGGCGAGGAACTCTGTCATGCGCCGGCTGGAACGCTCCAGTTCTTCCGTGCGGCGCCGCTCGGTCATGTCACGCGTGACCTTGGCAAAGCCCCGCAGGACGGCGGTTGAGTCATAGACCGGGGTGATGATGACATTGGCCCAGAAGGTCGAGCCGTCCTTGCGCACGCGCCAGCCTTCGTCTTCGACACTCCCMACGCGGCGCGCCGTGGCGAGCTCGCGCTCGGGCTTGCMGTCGGCGATGTCMTCGGGCAGATAGAAGAGCGAGAAATGCCGGCCCAGGATTTCCTGGCGGGTGTAGCCCTTGATCAGCGTGGCGCCCGAATTCCAGCTGATCACGCAGCCGTGCGGGTCGAGCAGGAAGATCGCATAGTCCTTGACCCCTTCGACCAGCAAGCGCAGGATTTCCTCGCTTTGCCGCAGGGCCTCCTCGGTCCGCCGGTGTTCGGTCAGGTCGCGGGTGACCTTGATGAAGCCGCTTTCCTGGCCGTCGGCATCGCGGATGGCCGTGATGATGACGTTGGCCCAGAAACGGGTGCCATCGGCGCGGACCCGCCAACCTTCGTCTTCGAACCGGCCTTCCAGCCGGGCCACGCGCAGTTCGTGCTCCGGCCAGCCGCGCGCGATTGCCTCTTCGGTGTAGAACCTGGAGAAATGCTCGCCGAGTATTTCATTGTCGGCGTAGCCCTTCATCTTCCGCGCGCCGGCATTCCAGCTCGTGACCCGCCCGGCCGTGTCGAGGGTAAAGATTGCATAGTCCACGATGCTCTCCACGACCTCGCGAAAGCTGACATCGGKCGAGATCGAAGCACCGTGCGGGCGGGGGGCTTGCGAAGGGGCGGCAGGGGCGGGGGCGTTCATGACCGATGGCGCGAACAAGGTGTGGTCTTCAAAGCATACACGCAGCCGGCGTTCTATGCGAAAGCCGGGAGCGCCGCGGAACTTGCCGGGAGCCGCCGCGCGTGGCGGGGCGCGTGTGCAGCCTGTAGCCGGTATGGGTCGGAACAGCCAGGCCGGCAGGGACTTCGTTGCGCGCGGGGTCCCGGCKGGTGCGGGATGGGCATGTTTTGCCATTGGATCCGACACCGGCTTATCATGCTTTTCATAGGCAAGTCCAATAATGGAATCCGATGCTCCTCCGTCATATCCGTTACTTCCTCGCCGTCGCCGAGAGCGGCAACTTCACCCKGGCGGCCGAGGTGCTGCATGTCTCCCAGCCGACCCTTTCGCAGCAGATCCGGCAGCTCGAAGAAACCCTGGGCGTGCAGCTGTTCGACCGGTCCGGGCGCGGCATCCGGACCACTGACGCGGGACAGGCGTACMTGCTCTATGCGCGCCGTGCGCTGCAGGATCTCGAAGCGGGGAAAAGGGCGGTGCACGATGTGCAGGAACTKACGCGCGGCAGCCTGCGGCTGGCGATGACGCCGACCTTCACCCMCTATCTGGTCGGACCCCTGGTGATGGATTTCAACGAGCGTTATCCCGGCGTCGCGCTGAGTGTGCTGGAAATGCCGCAGGAGCAGATCGAACAGCTGCTGGCGGAGGATCGCCTCGACGTGGGGATCGCATTCAGGGATGTGCGCCTGGTGGATATCGAAGTCCAGACCCTGTTGGTGGAGGCGCTGGCGCTGGTGGTGGGCACGAGGCACCGCTACGCCGGCAGGCGTACGGCTTTGACGCTGAACKAACTGGAGGGCGAGCCCTTTGCCTTGCTGACCACCGAATTCGCKACACGCCATTACGTCGACAACTACCTGGGCCGGATCGGCGTGGTGCCGCGGATCGCGCTCGAGGCAAACTCGGTCAACGCGGTGATCGAGGCGGTCCAGCGCGGCCGGCTGATGACGGTGCTGCCCGCCGCCATCGCGCAGGAAAGTGGCGGCTTGTGCAAGATAAAGCTGGAGCCGCCCCTGCCATCGCGGGAAGCCGCCTTGCTCCAGCGCAAGGGCGCGTACCGAAGCGCCGCCGCGCGGGCGTTCATCGACTTTGCCCTGGAGGCGTTGCCTGGCTGAGCCAAACGCCTGCGCGGCGGCCGGTGACCTGGCCCTACCCGCCGGTAACCGGAGGAAACAGTGCCACCTCGTCGCCGCTCCTGAGCCGGCTCTGCATCGTGCAGACGGCCTGGTTCAGGGCCACGCGGACCGGGCGGTCGTCACGCAGCGCGTCGCCGATGGCGCCACCGCGGCTGGCAAGATGAACACGCAGATCCAGGACGGTGGCCACGCTTGCCGGCGCGTCGAGCGTTTCCTCGCCTAGTCCGGCGGCCTCGCGGATGCTTGCGAAGTACTTCAGATGTAGTTTCATGGGTCTCTCGAATCAGGTCGCKCCCGTGGCGGTGTTGTCCGGCGGCGTGCGCGTGGGGAGCGTCGGCCTGATGGTAGAAGGGGCAGCCCCGGGGCAATGGGTACAGTGCCACGCCCACCGGCGCAGAACAGTTTGTGGCCCGGCGCGCCGCGACAGGATCGACTTCGGATCGGTCGCGGGTGACGCGGCCCACACAATCCCCCCGGACAAGACGAAGCACAGTTCCGGTGCGGGCCGACTGTACTGCTCGCACGGGTGTCGGTCTGTGCGTACCCCGCGACGCCTCCCGCACTTACTCTGGCTGTACTGCATGCAGAGCGTGCCGTCGCCCCGGATCCGACCGCGGCCGCCGATGCCATTCTTGAGGACATTACCGCCATGAGCTCACCTGCACCCGAAAAGGGCCACATCGCTCCCTACACTCACCCTGCCGCCGGGTGGGGGGCACTGAAGTACGTGGCCATCAACCTGATCAAGGAGAGGGTTGCCGGAGGCAAGTACAAGACGCTGTTCAAGCAGAACCAGGCCGACGGCTTCGATTGCCCGGGCTGTGCCTGGCCGGACAAGCAACACGCCTCGACCTTCGAGTTCTGCGAGAAYGGCGTCAAGGCGGTTGCGGCGGAGGCGACCAGCAAGCGCGTCACGCCCGAATTCTTCGCAAGCCATACGGTGGCGGAGCTGATGCAGCAGACCGACTTCGAGCTCGAGCAGCACGGCCGCCTCACCCATCCGTTGGCGTACGACCCGCAGACCGATAAATACGCGGCCGTTTCGTGGGACGACGCCTTCGCCATCATCGGGCGCCACCTKAACGCCCTCGATGACCCGGACCAGGCTGCCTTCTATACCTCGGGCCGCGCCAGCAACGAAGCCGCGTTCCTTTACCAATTGTTTGTCAGGGCATACGGCACCAACAACTTCCCGGACTGTTCGAACATGTGCCACGAGGCCACCAGCCGCGGGCTGCCGGTCACGGTGGGCGTGGGCAAGGCCACCGTGGTGCTGGACGATTTCGAGCACGCCGACACGATCCTGATCTTCGGCCAGAACCCGGCGACCAATCATCCGCGCATGCTCGGCGAGCTGCGCGAATGCGCCAGGCGGGGTGCCACCATCGTCTCCATCAACCCGCTGCGCGAGCGCGGGCTGGAGCGGTTCTCCAGCCCCCAGCATCCGGTGGAAATGCTGACCGGCTCCAGCACCAGGATCGCGTCGATGTTCGTGCGGCCCAGGCTGGGCGGCGACTTTGCCCTGATCAAGGGCCTCGCCAAGCGCGTGATCGAGCTCGACGACGACGCGGTCGTGCTCGGCGCGCAGCGGGTGATCGATGTCGGCTTCATCCACGAACACACCAACGGTTTCGAACAGTTCGCCGACGATCTGCGGGCGCAGAGCTGGGCGGAACTCGTCGAGGAGTCGGGCGTGAGCCGCCAGGACATCGACGCGCTGGCGGACGTCTACGTCAACGGCAAGCGGGTCATTGCCTGCTGGGGCATGGGCCTCACGCAACACAAGAACTCGGTCGGGACCATCCAGTTACTCTCCAACCTGATGATGCTGCGCGGGAACATCGGGCGCGAGGGCGCCGGCCTGATGCCGGTGCGCGGCCACTCCAACGTGCAGGGCGACCGCACGGTCGGCATCGAGGAGCAGCCTGACGACGCGTTCCTMGACCGCCTCGGTGCCACCTTCGGCTTCGAGCCGCCGCGCAAGCACGGCTACGACGTGGTCAATACCATCTCGGCAATGCTCGATGGCCGGGTCAAGGTGTTCGTCGGGCTGGGCGGCAACTTCTCGATCGCCACGCCGGACACGCCGCGCACTTGGGATGCGCTGCGCAAGTGCGAGCTGATCGTCAATATCGCCACCAAGCTCAACCGCAGCCACCTGGTGCATGGCAAGGCAGCGCTGTTGCTGCCCACGCTGGGACGGACCGAGATCGACCTGCAGGACGGCGTGGCCCAGGGCGTGACCGTCGAGGATTCGGTCTGCATGGTGCATATCTCCTACGGCATGAACGAGCCGGCATCGCCGGACCTGCTGTCCGAGACGGCGATCGTTGCGCGCATGGCGCAGGCCACGCTCGGCTCCGGCAAGATCGACTGGATGTGGTACGCCGGGGACTATGCACGCATCCGCGACGCCATCGAAAAGGTGCTGGACGGCTTCGAGGACTACAACGCGCGCGTGGCGATCCCGGGCGGCTTCCACCTGACGCCGGCATCGCGCAACCGCGTCTGGAAGACCGCGTCGGGCAAGGCCGAGTTCGTGGTGAACAGCATCGAGAAGGACACGCCGATCAGCCGCGCGCGCGCGCGCTACGGCGATGCGCTGATGGTGATGATGACCACGCGCTCGCATGACCAGTACAACACCACCATCTATGGCCTGGACGACCGCTATCGCGGCGTCTTCGGGTTGCGGCGGGTGGTATTCATCAACGCCGCGGACCTGGCGCGGCTGGGTCTGGCCGCGGGGCAGCACGTCGATATCACCAGCGTCTGGGACGACGGCGTCGAGCGCCGGGCGGAGGATTTCCGGCTGGTCGAGTACGACATCCCGCAGGGCTGCCTGGGTGCCTACTATCCGGAAACCAATCCGCTGGTGCCGCTGGAGAGTTGCGGCGACGGTTCCGGCACGCCGACATCGAAGTCGATCCCCGTGCTGCTCACACCGGCCGTGCAGCGGCTTGCCGCGGCATGAAGCTTATGACACGTTCAGAGGATCATGCACTGCGCCAGCGCCACGGCGGATCGTCGCTGCAGGCGGCCGTGCGCACGCACCTGGAGTCGCTGCTCGGCGTGGTCGAGCTGGTCGGACTCGTCGTCATCGGGCTGGCGACGTCGTTCGCCATGGTCCAGGAGGGCTGGAAGATTGCCGGCACGGGCGCCGTGTCGATCACCGATCTTCTCGTCATGTTCCTGTATCTCGAGGTGCTTGCCATGGTGGCCCGCTACCTCAAGCTGGGCCAGCTGCCGGTGCGATTCCCGCTTTACATCGCCATGGTCTCGCTCGCTCGCGACGTGATCCTGCGCTACAACGAGGCGACGGAATTGCACCTGCTGGCGCTGTGCGGCGGCATCGCCATGCTGGCGTGCGGCGTCCTGATCCTGCGCTACGGCCAGGCGCGCTTCCCGAGCACGGACGACGGCGAGKCGGGAAGCCCGGACTAGGACCCGGCAGGCGGATCAGGACKCGCATTGCGGATCGGCCGGGAAACCGTGCCGGCCGCGCCGGCGGGACTGCTCCCGGTATTTCTCCATGCACCGTGCGTGTCCGGCGACTGGCCGCACGGTCCCTTGTGATGGCGAGGTTGATATGCACAGTAGTGAAGAGGCGATCCACCCGGGATACGAAGAGCGGACGATCGTCAGGCACCGGGCAGGCACGGCGATGCCGGCCACCGACAGCGTGGCGCAGGAGGTTCCCGTCGCCCTGGTCTACAACGGCATCTCGCATGCGGTGATGATGGCCACGCCGCTGGACCTGGAAGAGTTCGCGGTCGGCTTCACGCTGACCGAAGGCCTGGTGCAGGACTACGCCGAGATCTACGATGTCGAGCCGCTCGTCGGCCCGGCCAGCGTGGAGGTGCATCTGYGCATCAGCCAGCGCGCGTTTGCCGCCATGAAGGAACATCGCCGCACGCTCGCCGGACGGACCGGCTGCGGCGTATGCGGCATCGAGAGCATTGCCTTGCTGGACCTGGTGCCCGAGTTCATGAAGACGCCGCGCACGAGGATATCGCCGACGCGGGAAATCATCGAGCGGGCCGCCTCGCAGTTGCCGTCGTGGCAGGTCCTGATGAAGCGTACCGGCGGCGTGCATGCGGCGGCCTGGTGCAACCCGGCCGGCGAGGTCCTCCATGTATTCGAGGATGTCGGCCGCCACAACGGGCTAGACAAGCTGATCGGCTACCTGGCGATGCATGACGTGGCAACGGATGAAGGCTTTGTCTTCCTTTCCAGCCGGGCCAGCTACGAGCTGGTGCGCAAGACAGCCCGGATGAACATCCAGTTGCTGGCGACCATCTCGGCGCCGACCTCCCTGGCGATCCAGATCGCCGGGCAGGCGGGGCTGCAGTTGCTGAGCTTTTGCCGCAAGGACGGCTACGTCCAGTACACGGCGATGCCAGKCGAGCCCGCCCTGCGTGGCGTTGCCGCCGCTTGCGATAGCGGAGGTGGGTCATGCTAGGGTTCGATAAGGCGCAGGCGCTGTTCGCCCAGAGCGTCGAGTCTGTCGCCGAGGTTGAAATGGCCTGGCTCAGCCTGGCAAATGGCAGGATCCTGGCTCGCGATATGCAAGCCCAGTGCGATGCCCCGCCGGCCGACAAGAGCGCCATGGACGGCTATGCGATCCGCCACGCCGACTATGGCCGGCGCAGGCCCTTGCCCATCCAGCAGGTCTGCTACGCGGGCATGGTGCCGCAGCCGTTGGAGGCGGGGCATGCCATCCGGCTGTACACCGGGTCCCTGATCCCGGCCGGCGCCGATACCGTGGTCCCGCAGGAGGATGCCGCGCCGGCGGATGGCTCGGTGACGTTCACCAGGGCGCCGGCGCCGGGCCAGCACATACGCAGGCAGGCAGAGGATGTACGGGCCGGCCAGCCGCTGTTGTCCGCGGGCACCTTGCTGCAGCCGGGCCATATCGCCGCGCTCGCTTCGCAGGGTGTCGGCAGCGTGCCGGTCTTCCGGCTGGCGGAGGTGGCGATCCTGACGACCGGCGACGAGGTGGCGGCGAACGACGAGCCGCACGGCGCGCACCAGGTCTGGGACGTAAACGGCCCGATGCTGGAGGCCCTGGTCCAGTCCATTGGCGCGGTGGTCCGCTCGCGCAACCATGTGCCGGATGACGAGGCGGCAGTCCACGAGGCCTTGCTCGAACTTGCCAGGGAGGCGGATATCCTGCTGGTCACCGGCGGCGCCTCCACGGGCGCCAAGGACCTGGTAAACGCCGCGCTGGTGTCGGCCGGGGGGGAACTCCTGTTCCAGAAGGTCAATATGAAACCCGGCAAGCCGATCTCCCTCGGCCGCCTCAGGGGCAAGCCGGTGGTGAGCCTGCCGGGTAACCMGGCGGCGGCGTATACGACCTTTGCGCTGCTGGTGACGCCGATGCTCAGGAAGCTGCAGGGGCGGGCCGAACTGTGCCCCCCGGTCGGCTTCGTGCATGCGCAGTTTGCCGCCGAGAAGACCGCTGGCCGCGACGAATTCCTCAGGGCCGCCCGCGTCGCCGGGCTGTGCGGGATGGATCGCGCGCGGCTCAGCGAGCAGCAGGGCGCGGCGTCGGTGTCGGCGCTGGGCGGCGCCTCCGGCTTTGTCCGGGTGTCGCCGCAAACMGAGGTTCGCCCGCACGACCTGGTTCCGTTCTATGATCTGAATCGCTGGCTCTGCTAGCGCTGCGGCGCGGCCGGCGATCCCGATCCATGTTGATTTGTGAAAGGCTAGCGGTGTGAAACTGTACGAGAAACTCGCCGCGGATGTCGAAGGGCTGGTCAGGCAGGGCGGCTTGCTGCCGGGCGACCGCATCCCGTCGGTACGCCAGACCAGCCAACACCACCGGCTGAGCATCACGACGGTGATACGCGCCTACGTCCTGCTCGAGAGCCGCGGCATCATCGAAAGCCGCCCCCAGTCCGGCTACTTCGTCAGGGCGCGGCCCGAGGAGCCGGCCGTGGAGCTGCGGGCTTCCAGGCCGAGCACACGGCCATCGGCCGTGGACGTCAGCGCCCTGGTGTTGTCGACCCTGCGTTCGATCCGCTCCGACGAAGCCGTGCCCCTGGGCTCGCCGTATCCCGATCCGTCGCTGTTTCCCTGGCAGCGGATCAACCAGTATGCCAACAATATMGCGCGCCGGTATGCCAGGTGKAACCTGCTCGACGACCTGCCGCCAGGATGTCCCGCGCTCATCCGGCAGATCGCGCGCCGTTACCTGGAGAATGGCTATGCCGTGGATCCGAACGAACTGATCATCACGATCGGCGCGACCGAGGCCATCAATCTTTGCCTGCAGGCAGTCGCCAAATCCGGCGACACGATCGCCGTGGAATCGCCGACCTACTACGCGATGCTGCACGCCATCKAACGTCTCGGCATGCGCGCCATCGAAGTCGCGACCGATCCGGTCGAGGRCATCGATATCGCGGAGCTGGCCCGGCTGATCGACGAAAAGGKGATTGCGGCGTGCATGGTGATGCCGAACTTCCAGAACCCCCTGGGGTTCGAGATGCCGGACGAAAGAAAGCGCCAGCTGGTGGCAATGCTGACGGAAAAGAATGTGMCGGTGATAGAAAACGATGTCTACGGGGAGCTCTATCACGGCGACGCCCACCCCAGCGGGCTGAAGGCCTACGACACCGCAGGCATCGTGCTGCACTGTTGTTCCTTTTCCAAGACGCTGACCAATGCCTACCGGATCGGATGGGCGCTGCCAGGCCGGTATCGCGACCAGGTGGAGCGCCTGAAATTCCTGAACACGCTGACCACGCCGGCGATCCCGCAGCTGGCCATCGCGGAGTTCCTCAAGAACGACGGCTACGACTTCCATCTGCGCCGCGTGCGCAAGGCCTACGCGCAGCAGGCCAGCATMATGGCAGCGGCGGTGCGCCGCTTCTTCCCGCCGGGCACCAAGACATCCCGGCCGGCCGGCGGATACGTGCTGTGGGTCGAGCTGCCGGCATGCGTGGATGCGATGGAGCTATATCACCTGGCGCTGGAGCGGAAGATCACGATTGCGCCGGGTCATATCTTTTCCCCGGGCCCGGTCTTCAAGAACTTTATCCGCCTGAACTACAGCGCGCCGTGGACCACGGAGACCGAGGCGGCCGTAGTGACGCTCGGCAAGCTGGTCGAAACCCTGTGCGAACGGCAGAAATAAGTGATGTCGGACTCAACCATCGATGAAGGCGGCGCTGCCGCAGCCCCCGAAGACCTGGACCCGGCGCTCGTGTCCGTTCTCCAGATCCTGTACGCGGCCGCCCGCGATCCGGCGGGGCGGCCGTGGTCGCTGGCCAAGATCAGCAAGCAGGCAGCGTTGCAGATGAGCGTGTTGCGGCGCGTGCTGACGCAACTCCGGTCGGTCGAGCTTGCCGACACGGAGATCGGGGAGGATGGACGCGGGACGGCCAGGCTCACCCCGGCCGGGGTGCAAGTCTGCGCGCAACTGTTTGCCCGCTGAACCCCGGCGGCCGAGGCGGCGGGCGGGCCAGGCTCAACCGCCCACGAGCGACATGCGCACGGTGGGGTAGCGCTTCTTCCCGGTGCTGAGCCGGTGCGCGCGCAACTCCGAGTAGCGGTCGGCGCGGTTTTCCCACGCTGCCCGGATGCCTTGTTCGAGAGCCCGGGCCGGCAGCGTRCCGGCAAGGAAGGGCTTGAGATCGACGKACTCCGTCGCGAAGAGGCAGTGGTGCAGCCTGCCGTCCACCGACACCCGGGCACGCGTGCAGTCGCTGCAGAACGGGTGCGACACGCTGGAGATGAAGCCGACCGCCAGGCTGCCATCGGCGAGCCGGTAGTTGGTGGCGGTTTCCGACGCCAGCCTTGCCACGGGCACCAGGGGATAGGCCGCTTCGACGGTCTTGCGTATCTCGTCGGACGTCACGACCCTGGACCTGTCCCATGACTGGGCGCCGCCCACATCCATGAACTCGATGAAGCGCAGCGTGACGCCGCTGTGGCGGAAGTGGCTGACCAGGGGCAGTATCTCGCCATCGTTGGTGCCCTTCTCGACCACGCAGTTGACCTTGAGCGGCGTCAGTCCGACCGCGCTTGCCTGCTCGATGCCTCGCAGCACCCGCGCGACCGGGAAGTCCACGTCGTTCATCMGGCGGAAGGTCGCATCGTCAAGGCTGTCCAGGCTGACCGTCACGCGCCGCAGGCC
The DNA here is from genome assembly GCF_056396525.1 of Cupriavidus sp. 05T41. Taxonomy (NCBI): domain Bacteria; kingdom Pseudomonadati; phylum Pseudomonadota; class Betaproteobacteria; order Burkholderiales; family Burkholderiaceae; genus Cupriavidus; species Cupriavidus sp. 05T41. The sequence continues at coordinate 8,062 of NZ_JBFTLQ010000009.1, read as the reverse complement.
CGCGTCCTTGAGCGAGCGCGCCTTGGTGGCAAGCAGGCTGCCGTTTGTCGTCATGGCTACCTCGACTGGCTTGCCTCCTGGCGTTCGCATCGTGGCGATCTGCTCCACCAGCGATTCGATGCCTTTGCGCAGCAGGGGCTCGCCGCCGGTAAGCCGTATMTTCTCGACGCCAAGGCCGACGAAGGCGCGCGCCATGGCGAGCAATTGCGCGTCCGACAGGCGCTGCGCCGCGGTGAGGAAGGGGAAGTCCGGGCCATAGACCGCCTTCGGCATGCAATAGGTACAGCGGAAATTGCACTGGTCGATGACGGACAGCCGCAGGTCGCGCAGCGGGCGGCCCAGGCGATCGGTGCACGGCGGCTGCGCCTCGCGATCCTGCGCTTCAGGCATCGTGGTCGCGTGAGTGGCGTGTTCCATCGGGCTAGGCTCAGCTGGCCCTGGCTCCGCCTGCCGCCGGCGCCGTGGCTTGCGGCGCGCTTGTCGCGCAGGAGTGCGCGGCGTTCTGGCGGGCGCGCTGGTCGGCCCGCGCTTTCTCGATGACCTGCCAGTCGGGACCGGCATGGGCGAGAAGGGACATGCATAGCGCGCTAGCGGCGCCGAGTAGTACAAGTGCGGACTTCATGATGGGTTCCTCGTTGGATGCCGTGTCGGATTCGGTGCGTGCAAGACGGCCCCGTGACCGGAGCCGTCGCCATGCCGGCTCAGGCGGCCGCATCGGTGCCGGCCGATGCGCCATGGCTCGGCGGCGCGGAGACGCCGGTACGGTCCATGCCGGCGAGTTCCAGGGCCGCGGCGCCGTGGGCGCCGTCGGTGTACGGGTCGCGCGTGCCCTGGGCGCGGGCGCCGTCGGTGAAGCTGCTGCGCGCAGTGTTGACGTTGCGGCCTTCGGTGAACGGATCCGCCTTGCCCTGGCGCATGACATAGCCGTACTTGTCACCGGCGCCKGCGCTGTCCTTCGGGCCCTGTGCGTGGGCCGGCAGGGCGGCGATGGCGCTTGCGCTCAGGAGGGCGGTGACGAGGAGCTTATTGAGTGTGGTGGCTTTCATGATGGTCTCGAATCGGTTGGTCCAACGTGTCAACAGCGCTTGCGATCGGAGATGTCTGCCGCGGCGTTGATGCCGTTCTCGCTGATCTGTTACCCAGATGGTAGGAGACAGGGCCCGGCGCGATCACGTACAAAGCAGCAGCTAACTCAACAGAACAGTTTGGTCTCGGGCAGCCTGGCGGCGGGCGTTGCGCTGCCGCCAGCGCGATGGCGTTTCGCCGCACAAGCGCTTGAACACGCTGGCGAAGGGCGCCTGCGTCTGGACTCCCACCTCGGGTGCAAGCCGCGCGACTGGCGCGTCTGCGGTGGTGAGCAGGTCCTGTGCACGATCGCCCGCAGCGCGCATGCCGCTCGTCATTTCGCGGTTCCTCCCGGGGGTGCGCTGTCGTGCGCATCCGCCCGGTGGCTGCGGCGTGGTGGAACGGATTCCAGAGGCATTGCGCGCGCGCAGGACGGCCCGTCCAACTGCACCTGAACGCTATCCCGGCAACTGTATCTCTCGGCCGGGGGGTGAATTCCGTACTCTGCACAGCATGACGTCGAGAGGCGTTGCAACCTGGTCTCGCAATGCATTCCGTCGGGGATTGCCGGGGTGTGTGGTGGTGGCGCAATGCAGTCCCGCGCTGCCGGCATGCCGGCCCGCGCCCAGACTGCGCGACCCGGCGGATCAATCACGGAGAGCATATCGATGCACGGACTTACAGCGCTGGATCTCGCGCGCATCCAATTCGGATTCACGGTTTCCTTCCATATCATCTTCCCGGCCATCACGATCGGCCTGGCCAGCTTCCTGGCCATCCTCGAGGTTTCCTGGCTGCGCACCAGCAAGCCGGTGTACCGGGACCTCTATCACTTCTGGATCAAGATATTCGCGCTCAACTTCGGCATGGGCGTGGTGTCCGGCCTGGTGATGGCCTACCAGTTCGGCACCAACTGGAGCTTCTTCTCTGAGTTCGCCGGTGGCGTCACCGGGCCGCTGCTGACCTATGAAGTGCTCACCGCGTTCTTCCTCGAGGCMGGCTTCCTCGGCGTCATGCTGTTCGGCTGGAACCGGGTCGGGCCAGGCCTGCATCTGTTMTCGACGGTGATGGTGGCAATCGGCACCCTGATCTCGGCGACGTGGATCCTGGCCTCGAACAGCTGGATGCAGACGCCGGCCGGCTACGAGATCCTCAACGGCAAGGTGGTGCMGACCGACTGGCTGGCCGTCATCTTCAATCMGTCCTTCCCGTACCGTCTGGCGCATATGGGGATTGCCGCCTTCCTTGCCACGGCGCTGTTCGTGGCCGCGGCTGGCGCATGGCAGCTCCTGCGCGGCAACGACACGCCGGTGGTGCGCAAGATGTTGTCCATGGCCCTGTGGATGGTGCTGATCGTCGCGCCGCTGCAGGCGGTGGTGGGCGATGCCCACGGCCTGAACACGCTGAAGTACCAGCCGGCCAAGATCGCCGCCGTCGAGGGCCACTGGAACACCGCGTCCAAGGACGACAAGGGCGGCTTTCCGCTCATCGTCTTCGGCATCCCGGACATGGAGCGCGAGGAAACCCGCTACGCCGTCGAGATCCCGCGGCTCGGCAGCCTGATCCTCACCCACAGCCTTGACGGACAGATCCGGGGCCTGAAGGACTTCCCCAAAGAAGACCGGCCCAATTCGGCGGTCCTGTTCTGGACCTTCCGCGTCATGGCGGGCCTGGGCGTACTGATGATCGCGTTTGGCGTGCTCGGCCTGCTGCTGCGGCGCAAGGCTGCGCTCTATCGCACGCGTCTCTTCCTGCGTCTGGCCGTCGTGATGGGGCCGACCGGCCTGATCGCGTTGCTGGCGGGCTGGCTCACCACCGAGATCKGCCGCCAGCCGTGGGTCGTGTACGGGCTCCTGCGCACGCATGACGCCGTCTCGCGCCATGAGTTGGGCCCGGTCGCCATGTCGCTGGCGCTGTTCGTCGTCGTCTATTTCCTGGTGTTCGGCGTGGGCGTGGGCTACATGCTGAAGCTGGTGAAGAAGGGGCCGGCAGCGAACCCGCATGGCCACGGCCTGGATACGGCGGGCGAATCCTTCGTGCTGGCGGGCACGGCMGCGGTCKCGGGCAAGGCGCAATACATCAACAGGTAAATGGCAATGGGCATCGATCTTCCCCTCATCTGGGCAGTGATTATCTTTTTCGGCGTGATGATGTACGTGATCATGGACGGCTTCGACCTCGGCATCGGGATCCTGTTTCCCTTTGTCGGCGACCGGCGTGACCGCGACGTCATGATGAACACCGTGGCACCGGTGTGGGACGGCAACGAGACCTGGCTCGTGCTGGGCGGCGCTGCGTTGCTGGCGGCATTTCCGCTCGCGTATGCGGTGTTGCTCAGCGCGCTGTATCTGCCGCTGATGCTGATGCTGGTGGCGCTGATCTTCCGCGGCGTMGCMTTCGAGTTCCGCTTCAAGGCCAGCGACCAGAGCCGCCATTTCTGGGACAAGGCATTCATCGGCGGATCCGTCGCGGCAGCGTTCTTCCAGGGCGTGACCCTGGGCGCGTATATCGACGGCATCGCCATGAACGGCAACGAGTACGTCGGCGGCGCCCTCGACTGGCTGGCACCGTTCCCGCTCTTCACCGGCGTCGGCGTGATCGTCGCGTATGCCTTCCTCGGCAGCACGTGGCTGATCATGAAGACCGAAGGCATGCTGCAGTGGAAAATGCTMAAGCTCGCCGGGCTGCTGGTCAATGCGATGCTGGCGATGATCGCCGCGGTCAGTATCTGGACGCCGCTGACACATCCGGAGATCGCGCATCGCTGGTTTGCGCTGCCGAACCTGTACTTCTTCCTCCCGGTGCCGGTCCTGGTACTGGTGGCGGTGCGCGGCATGCACAAGGCGCTCGCGCGCAAGCCGAACGTCTCGCCGTTCCTGTACGCGTTGCTGGTCGTCTTCCTGGGCTATACGGGCCTGGCCATCAGCGTGTGGCCGAACATCATCCCGCCCGGCGTGTCGATCTGGCAGGCATCGTCCGCGCCGCAGAGCCAGGGGTTCGCACTGGTGGGCACGCTGTTCATCGTCCCGGTGATCCTGGCCTACTCGTCGTGGTCGTACTACGTCTTTCGCGGGAAGGTCAGGCACGGGGAGGCCTATCACTGATGGCAGCCACGATCATGACCGGCCTGGGCACGCGCATCGGCTGGCTCATCCTGTTGTGGGCCGGCGGCGTCGGTACGGTATTCCTGTTTGCCTGCGCCATGCGCCTGCTGATGCGAGTGGGCGGCCTCGTGAGCTGATGCGCGCCCGCGCGCGACCCGCTCGATCCTTCTGAACCAAGCTTCCCGTTCCTGTCATGTCTATCTGGCCCAGTCCAGGACAGTGGCTGTTTTCCGCCAAGGTCTTTATTGCCTCGATGCTGGCGCTCTATATTGCGCTGGCGCTGGGCTTGCCGCGACCCTACTGGGCCATGGCGACGGTCTATCTCGTCTCGAATCCGCTGACCGGCGCAACGCGCTCGAAAGGCGCCTATCGCGTAGCGGGTACGTTGCTGGGGGCCGCCGCCGCGGTGGCGCTGGTGCCGCCGCTGGTCAACGCGCCGCTGATGTTGATGGGGGCGATCTCGCTGTGGACCGGCGCGTTCCTGTATCTCTCGCTGATGCAGCGCGCGCCGCGCAGCTATATCTTCCTGCTCGCGGCCTACACCTTGCCKATCGTCGCCTTGCCTGCGGTCACGCAGCCAACGCAGGTATTCGATGTCGCCCTGGCGCGCATCGAGGAGATCGTGCTCGGCATCGTCTGCGCCAGCCTGGTCAGCTCGCTGGTGTTTCCGCAGAAGGTGGCGCCGGCGCTGCGCGGCCGGGCGGAAGCGTGGCTGGCGGACGCCGCGCAATGGGTCGCCGACATGCTCTCGCCGCAGGGGGCGCAACTGGCCGAGCAACACCAAAGCYGCCATCACCTTGCCGCCGACATCCTTGCCCTGGATCACCTGATTGCCCAGCTTGCCTACGACACCGAGAGCGCGGCGACGCTGGAGCGCGCGCGTGCCCTGCACGAGCGCATGACGATGCTGCTGCCGGTGCTGTCGTCCCTGGCCGAGGTGACCCGGGCGCTGCGCCATCACCCCGAGGGCATGCCCACGTCCCTGGCGCGGCGCATGGCTGCGCTGACGCAGTGGATCGCGGCCGGCGCGKATGCGGATCCGCACAGGCCCGCGGCTGCGCACACMGCGTGGCAGGAGTACGACCGCGCGCCGGGCTGGCACGCCGGCCTGGTCGCCACCGCCGCCAGCCATCTCGATACGCTCGGCKACCTGTGGGAGGACTGCCAGGCGCTGCGGCGCKGCATCGGCGACGCACGCGCGGCCAKCGCGATGCCGGCCATGCGGTACGGCGGCGCCTTGAGCGCGCGCGCCTACTACCATGACCACGGCATGCTGCTGTTCTACGCGTGCTCGGCCGCGCTCGCGGTGTTCTGCGCCGGCTTGTTCTGGATACTCTCCGGCTGGGTGGACGGCGCCGGTGCCGTCGGCCTGGCGGCGCTCACCAGCAGCTTCTTCGCCACCACCGAGGAGCCGCACAAGCTCGCATGGCGCTTCGTGAAATGGAGCGGTGTCTGCCTGCTGATTTCCTGGTTCTACCAGTTTCTCGTGCTGCCCTATGCGCATGACTTCGGTTCGCTGGCCGCCATGCTGGCCATTCCCTATCTCGGGATCGGCACCMTGATGCCGCGGCCGGGCTTCAACCTGTTCGCGGTGCTGCTTTCGGTCAACTCGGCCTCCTTCGCCAACGTCCAGAGCGTCTATGACGCCAACTTCGCCGACATCTTCAACAGCAGCCTGGCCAGCTTCGCCGCCATGCTGTTCGCGCCGGTGTGGGTGCTCGTGACGCGGCCGTTCGGCTCGCATGTGATGCTGCGCCGCCTGATCCGCGCGAGCTGGAAGGACATTGCCCTCGGCGCAGACCGGCGGGAAGCCGCGGCACACCCGACGCTGGGCGGCCGGATGCTGGACCGGTTCAGCCGGCTGGTGCCGATGCTCGCCGCCAACCGGGACAAGGCGTCGTCCGACGGCTTTGCCGAGTTGCAGGCGGGGTTCAGCGCGCTCGCCCTGCAGCGCGACGTCGGGGCCCTGCAGCCCGGGGCGCGCAGGGCGGTCTCGCGCCTGTTGCTGGCAGTGGCGCGCCACTACCGCTCACGCGTCGCGGCCGGGCATGCGCTGCCGGCACCGCCCGCGCTGGCGCGCCGCATCGACGACGCGATCGCGGCGATTGCCTCGCCGGCGGATGCGATGTCGCAGGAGGCCATCGCCGCCCTCGTTTCCCTGCGCCTGAGCCTGTTCGCCCCGGCCGGGAAGGGCGCCGATGCCGCTCCACTGCTGATCCGGGAGGTGCGCCATGCTGGCCAGTGAAATCGATGTCTATGGCGTCTTCGTGCCAAGCATCCTGGTGCTGATGCTGCTTGCCCTGGGCCTCACGGCGGTGCTGCGCGCGGCGCTGGCCCGAAGCGGCTTCTACCGGCTGGTGTGGCACCGGTCATTGTTCAATTTCTCTATCTACCTGATTGTGCTGGGCGGCGTGGTTGCCCTGGCACGCCAGTTGTCATCATGAAACTCAACATCACTACGCTTGCATCCGTGGCCCTGACCCTGCTGGTCGCCGGCGCCGCGGCGGCGACCGGCAAGCACCTGTGGGACTACTACACCGTGGCGCCCTGGACGCGCGACGGCCATGTCCGCGCCGACGTCGTCCAGCTCGCGCCCGATGTGTCCGGGCTGGTGACCCAGGTGCTGGTGAAGGACAACGCCCAGGTGCATCGCGGCCAGTTGCTCTTCGTCATCGATCCCGACCGGTTCACGCTGGCGCTGCAGCAAGCGAAGGCGACCGCTGCGGCGCGCAAGGCTACCCTGGCGCAGGCGCGCAGGGAGGCGGCGCGCAACCGCACGCTCTCGGACGTGGTCGCCACGGAAGTGGTCGAGACGACCCAGGAGCGGGTGGACGAAGGCGTGGCCGCCCTCGCGCAGGCCGAAGCCGCTGTCGAACTCGCCGAGCTGAACCTGGCGCGCGCACATGTGGTMAGCCCGGTGGATGGCTATCTCAATGACCGGCTGCCGCGCCTGGGCGACTATGTGACGACGGGCAAGCCGGCGCTGTCGATGGTCGATAGCGGCTCGCTGTATGTCGAGGGCTATTTCGAGGAGACCAAGCTGCACGGGATCCGCGCGGGCAACCCTGTCGATGTCCGCATCATGGGCGAGCACACGGTGCTGCACGGCCATGTGCAGAGCATTGCGGCAGGGATCGAGGACCGCGACCGCACCAGCGGCTCCAACCTGTTGCCGAACGTGAACCCGACATTCAACTGGGTCCGCCTGGCCCAGCGCGTGCCGGTCCGCGTGGTGCTGGACGATGTGCCGGCCGACGTGCGGCTTGTGTCCGGGCGCACCGCGACGGTCAGCGTGCGCGAGCAGCCCCGGGCGCTGGCGGGCGGGCAGGGTGCGTCATTGAAGGAGAAGCAGCAATGAACAGACAGACCTGCGCGCGGCTTGCGCTGATGACGGCATCCGTGCCCTTGCTTTACGCCTGCGCGGTGGGCCCCGACTACCGCGTGCCCGACCAGGCCGCGGTGAAGGCCGTGCAGGCCAATGGACCGCTCTTCGGCACCAGCGATCCGGCCATCTCGGTTGCGCCGCTGCCGGACGACTKGTGGCGGCTCTACGACGATCCGAAGCTCGATGGACTGGTGCAGAAGGCGCTTGCCGCGAATACGGACCTGCGCGTGGCGTCAGCCAACCTGCGCCGCGCCATCGCGAACTATCACGAGGTCGAGGCGGAGAACCTGGTRCAGGGCGGCATCTCGGCCAGCGTGCAACGCGCGCAGCTGTCTGGCGAAAGCGTGCTGATCAAGGAAAAGGTGCCGGTCTTCAATCTTGGCGACTACGGCCTTTCCGTCTCCTACCTGGTGGACTTCTTCGGCAAGCTCGCGCGTGCCGACGAGTCTGCGCTGGCGAGTGCGCAGGCCAGCCAGGCAGCGCTGGATGCCGCCCGGGTGAGCGTGGT